>CAZMML010000273.1:0-5564 GCA_964567335.1 uncultured Nannocystis sp.
GGCCATGACCCTCGGGATCGGCAGCCTCGCGGGCGGGGTCGTGCTCTTCGTGTTCATCGGCCGTCTCAAGAAGGAAGCGGACAAGCTCAACGCAGCCGCGGACCAACTGGACCTGGCCGGCATGACGGAGCAGGCGGCGGCGTACCGCGCGGAGGCTGACAGCAAGGACAAGAAGGCGTCGACGGGGTACCTCTACGGCGGCATCTACCTCGCGCTCTTCGGCCTGCTCGCGGCGGCGTACTCGTTCTTGCCGCTGACGAAGGCGATCCGGTCGAAGCGACAGCTCGACGGGCTCGCCCTCGGGCCGACGCGGCTGAAGTGGAACGGCGGGCTCGGGGCGACGCTCCGTTTCTGAGGTAAGCGGTGCGGCGCGGGTCGACGCGGTGGATCGCGGCGGCGCTCGCGCTCACGCTCGCGGGCCCGGCGCGGGCGGCCGACCCGCCGACGGACGAGCTGCAGGACCTGGCGCTCGAACGGGTGAAGAAGGCCGCGGAGCACCACGCGAGCGGGCGCTATCGCGACGCCGAGGAGGAGTTCAAGCGGGCGGCCTACTTCGCCCCGAACTGGCGCGGGCTGCACTTCAACCTCGGGGTGGTGGCGGAGGCGCAGGGCAAGCTCGGGACGGCGATCGCGGAGTACAGGCTCTTTCGTCCGCTCGCCGGCGCGGACGAGGCGCTGCTGGTCGATCAGCGGATCGACGAGCTGACGCGGCGGCGGGCCCAGATCGCCCGCGTGTACCACCGCCAGATCGCCGGCGGCTCGATCGCGCTGGCGATGTGCGTCGGGGCGCTGACCGGGGCGGTGCTGCTCTTCGTGCTCGGGCAGGTGAGGCACAAGCGCGGCGAGATCAGCGACGACAAGCGGGCCGGCATGTGGGCCGGGGGGCTCCTTCTCGGCATCTACGGCGTGCTCGCGCTCGGCGGGGCGGGGCTCGTGCTTCAGCGCGGCGTCGCGTCGAAGCGCAAGCTCGACGGGCTCGCGCTGGGGGGGGCCCGGCTGCGCTGGGCGGGGGCCGGCGCGCAGTTGCGGTTCTAGCCGACCGCGGGGCGCGGACGCGCGGCCCGTCCGGGGGCGAGGCGGGCTATCCTGATGCGGTGAACGGATCGGCGATCTTCTCCCTCGTGGTGGCGTACCTGGTCGCGCTCGGCGTGGCGTTCTGGCAGGGGGTGGCCCCGGAGACGCTGATCCTCTGGGGCGCGGGCGGGGCGGCGCTCCTCTGGCTGATCGTGCTGGTGACGCTGCCGTGGAACCTGCACTTCCGCGCCCGCGAGGTGCTGGCGGAGATGCGGCGCTCGGCGGAGGCTGGGATCCGCGTGACCGACGAGCAGGTCGCGTTCGCGGAGCGGGTGCGGCGCTGGACGCTGGTCACCGCGCTCGGTACACACACGCTCTCGGCGCTGGTGGCGCTGCTGCTCGCGGTGTTCGCCGACCAGCGCCTCGGCTACCCCTTCGCGGGCTTCTACCTGCTGAGCTGCATGGTGAGGCCGGCGATCGCGGCGGTCCGGCAGGTCCGTCGCCGGCTCGACAACATCGCTGAGGACACCCGCTACCCGCGCGACGACGTGATGAAGCTGCGCGGGCAGGTCGAGTCGCACGAGGCCTCCGTGAAGGCGCACCAGGAGGCGCTCGAGGAGCTGCGCAAGGCCCACGCGGCGCTGGAGGAGCAGGTCGCGCGCCAGAAGACGGAGCTCGAGCTCAAGGTCGGGGCGCTGGCCCGCAAGTTCGAGGAGAGCCTCGACCGCCTGACCGACAACCGCGAGCTCATCTCGGGGATCAAGGCGTTCCTGCGGATGATCCAGGGCGAGGCGCGCCCGGGGTAGGTGTTCGAGGTCGCGGGAGTGAGGCTCGTGCCGACACCGGGGCGCGCGCACGAGGCGCTGCGTCCCAGGCGCCGCCGGGTCTCGCCGGGGAGGTCGACCAGTCGCGGTGTCGGTGCTAGGTCGCGTCGGCGACCTGCGGCTCAGCGCCGTCGAAGATCACCTCGACGCGGTTGCGGATCGTCTTGAGCGGCGGCATGTCGAGCGCGACGTAGTCGGTGCGCTCGACCATGAGGTCGGGGTTGCTGCGGGCCTCGTGCCGGGGCGGCAGGACCTCGAGCTCGTCGGCGCGGAAGCGGCGGAGGGTCTTGCGCCGCTGGACGTAGGTGCCCCGCTTGAAGAAGCTCGGGTACTCGTGCCAGTCGACGCCCTTGTCGCGGAGCATCTCGATCATCTCGGCGCCGTTCTTGTTGTCGAGCTGCTTGTGGCTGTAGTGGGCCCGAGCGGCCATGGAGATCGAGTTCTTGCTGGCGTCGAACTCGCGCCAGAGGAAGACGTTCGCGCCCTCCTCGCGCGAGGGGACGGTCCAAACCCGCGCGTCGAAGTGGGGCAGGCGGTCGGCGTACTCGGCGGGCAGGAGGCGCGGGAGGTGGCGGTTGAAGTAGACGGTGGTCAGGCTGGCGAGGACGGAGACGAGCTTGCTGATCCGGCCGTCGAAGAGGATCTGGCTCTCGGGGTCGGGCGCGTGCCACGCGAGGGTGAGCTCGTCGGACTGGGTGTAGCCGCAGGAGGCGCCGGTCTCGTGGACGAGGAACTTGAGCGTCTCGACCATCAGCTCGGAGAGGCGGCGATCGAAGGGCCGCTCCAGGCCCGAGGTGAAGCGGGAGAAGGATCGCCCGTCGATCCGGGCGAGGATCGGGAGGCCGGGCGCGCAGCGCCGGCCGGCCTCCTCCATCTCGTACATCTTCATGCGATCGCCGAGGTCGTCGCGCATGGCGGCACTGTAGCGGAGGTCGCGCGGACAACCCAGAGGCGCGGAGGCGCGGTCGCATTCGCGCCCGGCCGTCGCGCGTCACGCGTCCGTGCTAGGGTGGTCGCGTGTTGATGAGACCCGTGGCCGTGGAGGACTCGGCGAAGCTGTACTTCCCGCTCGTGGGCCTTGTGGCCCGCGGAGGTCGGGCCGGCGGCGTGGCGGCAGTCGTCGTCGGACTCGGCCAGATCGTGGCGGGGCTCTACCTCTGCTACGTCACGCTCAACGCCCTGGTGTGGGTGGCGGGGCTCGGGATCTTCGTGTTCGGGCTGATCCTGGCGCTCCTCGGCGGCGCCGTCCTCTTCGGGGCGCAAGGGCGGGTGACGCACGCGATCGCGGAGGCCGAGGCGGAGGCCGACCCGCCGCGGCCGAACCTCGGGGTCGAGGCGGCGCGCACCGAGCCGCCGCCCTTCTGGATCTGCAACCACTGCCGGCGGGTCGAGGCGGGGGTCAGCGTGCTCAGCCGCTGCATGGAGTGCGGGAAGACCTCGGCCTTCGTGCAGGCGCTCGACGAGGCAGGCCGACGGACGGCGATGGCGGTCCTCGGGCTGCCCTCGAAGTGAAGCCGTTACTCGTTCGCCGCCTGCGCGAGGAGGGCCGCGAGGTGCCGAACCAGCGCGTCGAGGCCAGGTTGGTGGCTGCGGACGCAGTCTCGCAGGGCGCGCGGGCCGCGGCGGAGCTCGCTCAGGACGATGTCGCGGGCGTTCAGGTCCTTGCGCAGCGCGCTCGGGAGGTAGGCGCGCGCGAAGGTGGGGTCGCACGCCGGGAGCGCGCGCAGGAGGCCCTCGAGGTTGGGGTAAAGGAAGAAGGGAAACACCCTTTCCGGAGCGTCGCTGCGGGCTCGGAGGAGCGCGGCGTACTCGGCGTCAGGATAGGGGCCGCCTCGCGGCGGTGGGAGCAAGCCGAGCACAGCGGCGATCCTGTCGATGTCGAGGAGCAGGTGTAGCTGTCCGCTCCCCGCGATGAGGCTCGCGCGCTGGAGGTCGCGGAGGACGTTCCCGACGCCCCTCCGGGGGTTCTTCTCGATCCTCTTGTGGAGCTGGAAGGTCGCGCCGCCGTTGTCGTCCTCGGCAGCCCGCAGCACCCCGTCATGGAGCGGGTAGGAGCCCGCCGCGCCGGGTCGCATGCTGTCCTCATAGAGGATTGTGGCGAGGGGCCGCGGTGCGTGAGCGCGTGTCATCAACCGTCACTTACCACGGCTCTACCTCATCAAAATGCGTCATATGCACCTCTCGACGGCTTCAGGCTTCGGACCCACGGCGGAGCACCCGCGAGAGGTAGCCCTGGGCGCGGAGCTGGCCCAGGTCGCCGAACTCGTCGAGCCAGCGCGGCAGCTCGTCGGGATCGAGGCGGTCGACGGTGACGAGCCCGTCTGTCCCGAGCGAACAGACCCGGACGGCGTCGGCGGGGTCGTCCAACACCTCCAGCACGCGATCGGAGTGGGTGCTGAGCACGACGGGGGCGCCCCGCTGGGCGGCGAGGAGCGCGATGACCCGCCCGAGCAGGGAGGGGTGGAGGTGGAGCTCCGGCTCGTCGATGGCGAGCAAGGTGCGGCGCGGGTGGAGGCGGGCGAGCGCCACGAACGCGAGCCACGAGAGCTGACCATCCGAGAGGTTCGCGGCCGGGATGGGCTCAGGGAGCTCGACGCGCTTGAGCGCGAGCGCGACGTTCCCCGCGGAGACATCGGCGGCGACGATCACGTCGTCGATGGCCTCACCGAGTCCGAGCCGCACGAGCTCGAGGGTGTGGTGCCACTCGCTCGTGCCGGCGTTCTTGAGCGCCATCCAGGCGTTCGCCAGGTTGAACCCGAGGAGTTGGAGGCGTTCGGCCCGCTGCAGGGTGACACTGCCGCGCATGCTGAGAGAGAACTGGTAGGAGCGGGCGGCCCAGGCGGCGATCGTGTCGAAGCCGAGGTGAACTTCGACGTCGGCGAGGGCCTGAAGGAGGCGCGGGACCTCGGGGCGGACCTGGGCGTGGACCGAGTGGATGCTGAGGCGCTCGCGATCACCCCGCGTCGTCGAGAGGGCGACGTACTCGCCTGTGTTGGGATCGAGGACCTCCGGACGCTGGGCTCTGCGCGTCAAGACCGGCGTGGGGGGTCCTCCGCGCGGGGTCGCGACCAGCCGCTCCTCGCTGACCTCGAAGCCCGAGCCGAGGTCTGCCAGCTCGAACTCGAACTCGAGGCCGGGAGCGACACCTTCGCTGTCCTCGACGACGACGCCGAGGCGCATCGCCGAGGACCCCTTCCGCAGGAGGCCGGCGGGGCCGCGGTGGATCTTGTAGAGCTGATCGATCAGGCGCGGATCGGCGGCTTTGCGCAAGATCTCGAGGACCTCGAGGATCGTGCTCTTGCCGGACCCGTTCTCGCCGATCAGCACGGTCATCGGGCTGATGTCGAGCGTGAGCGACGCGATCGCGCGGACGTCCTGGATCTTGACGCGGGTGATGCGATCCATGGGCTCAGGGCTCCGCGAAGGGGCGCCCGTCGACGACGAAGCGCGCGAGGTGGTCGGCGAGGTGGAGGGCGTGGAAGCGGGCGAAGGGCTCCGGCGCGACGGCGCCGAAGACGGCGTGGGGGGCGTACCGCGGGGCGGCGAGGAAGGCCCGCGCGGCGGCCTCGAGGCGGTCCAGGGCCGGGCCGAGCGCGGGGTCCGGGTCGCCCTCGTCGAGGCCAGGGACGGGCTCCTCGCAGTCGTGATGGAGCACGCCGGCGCGGAGGATCTTCGGGAGCACGAAGGCGCGGGCGATCGCCCGCACGGGCCAGGGGCTCCGGCGCG
>CAZMML010000274.1:0-5554 GCA_964567335.1 uncultured Nannocystis sp.
CGCGAAACAGGAGGGTGTTCATGGGGTCTCCGGGGCCAGGGGGGCGACCATCGCCAGCGCGAGCAACCAGGGGGCTGACACGGCCCGCGCCAGCGGGTACGCCCCGGCCACCGCCGCGAGCGCGAGCGCCGCCGCGAGCGCCGCGCTCTCGCCCGCGAGCAGCAACACGCGGCCCGCGAGGAGCGGCGGACCGGGCCGCAGGGCGGCAACTGCGAGCCCTGCGAGCGGCGCGAGCACCCACACGAGCAGGAAGATCGCGAAACGTCGCGAGCGCACCCGCGCGAGCCTACACGCCGCGCACGCGGGCGAGAAGCGTCGCGCGCACCGCGTCGCCTCGCCGGGCTATGATCGACGGGTGGCGCCTTGGCCGGCGGATTACCTGCTGCTAGCGAACCTCGAGGGGGCGCCCCTGATCGCGACGATCGGCGCGGGCGCGCTGCTCCTGGTCCTCGCCGCCGCGGTCGTGTCGCGCTGGTACCAGCGGGTCGACCGCGCCAGCGCTCTGGTGATCCACGGAGGGGGCTCGCCCCGGGTGAGCTTCACCGCCGCGCTGGTGCTGCCGGTGGTGCATCGAGCGGAGCGCATCGACCTGTCGCCCCGGCCGATCACGATCGACCGCCGCGGCCCGCAGGGGCTGCTCTGCGCCGACAACATCCGCGTCGATCTCCGCCTGACCTTCGTCGTCCGCGTGGGCCGCACCGCCGAGGACGTGCTGCGGGTCGCCGAGAGCCTCGGGTGCGCGCGCGCGTCCGACGGCGCGTCGCTCGAGCAGCTCTTCGCGCCGAAGTTCCTCGACGCCGTGACCTCGGTGGTCGAGCAGATGAGCTTCGACGCGCTCCGCGCCCGCCGCGAGGAGCTCCGCGACCAGGTGCTCGAGGTCGTGGGCCGCGACCTCGCCGGCTTCGTGATCGACGACGTGATGATCGCGCCGATCGAGCACACCCCGCTCGCGCAGCTCGACCCGAACAACATCTTCGACGCCGAGGGGAGCCGCCGCCTGACGGAGCGCGCCGCCGCGGAGAACATCCGCACGAACGAGCTCAAGCGGCGAGAGGCGGCCGAGCTGGCGCGCATGGACCTGGCGGCGCACGAGGCGCTCCTCGCGGTCGAGGCGGCCCGCGCGAGCGCCGAGGCCCGTCACCTCGAGGAGCTCGAGCGCGTGACCCGACCGACCCAACGCTGAGCCGTCGCGGGTCGCTCGTGCTGGGGGCGCGCCTCAGCGGATTCGGACGCTCTCACAGCGGCCGGCGACGCAGCGGGGCGCCTCGATGTGGAAGCTCGGGCGGCAGTCGTAGTTGCAGACCGAGCCGTGGTAGCCCGAGCAGTCCAGCGCGCCCTCGTAGCGCGCGGCGCGGTCCACTCGCACGCCCGTACACGCACCCTCGCACATGCTGCACTGCGTGAGGATCGCCGTGCACTCGCCATCGTTCGCGCAGGTGCGGTCCTCGGGGGCGACGCGAAGCTCGTCTGCGGCCGGCGGGATCGGGGGAGGCGTCGGCGCGTGGGAAGCGGGCGGCGTGGGGGCGGCGGCAGGCGCCGGATCGGGGTGCTGGACCCCGCCGCAGGCCGGGACGCCCACGCGGACCACGACGGAGCGCCGCATGGACCGGGAGTCTCGCACGACGCGGCCCGGGCCGCGACGTGAGATGGGGGCGCGGGCGCCTCGTGGTCGTGCTAGGGTCGCGCAGGAGGAGCGCGATGTCCATCAACCTGGAGTTCGTCGCCCGCGTCGGGAAGTGGCCCGCCGATCGCAAGGATGCGGTGTTCGAGGCGCTGCAGGCGTGGGCGTACGAGGACGAGAGCTTCAATCGACGCGAGGTGATCGTGGACATCCTCGGCGGCGGCCCGCGCAACCCGATCGTGCGGATGGAGGCGTACACCACGGCGCCGATCGTCATCAGCCGCTTCGGCGAGTGGCACGCCGCCGCCGAGGCCCGTCTGCGCGGCCGCGTCGCGGCGGCGGGCGGGGAGGACATCAGCCTGCGCTTCACCTTCCCCGACGAGGAATGAGCCGCGGTCGCGAGCCGTCGAGGAGAGATCCATGCGCTGCCTCATCACCCTCATCACCCTCGTGTCGACGACCTGCGCGCCGCGACCGGTGACCGCGCCGTCGACCCCGGGGGAGCCGAAGGTCGAGCCGAAGGTCGAGCCGAAGGTCGAGTCCAAGGTCGAACCGAAGCCGGAGCCGAAGCCAGAGCCGATCGCGGCCGCGTCGGAGCCGCCGCGCGCCGAGGAGTGCCGCTGTCCCGCGGGGACCGGCGCGGCGCCCCAGGACGAGGACGGCGCGGCGGCCGAGGATGAGCTCGACGACGAGGACCCGGAGCTTCGTGCCCGCCGGGCGCGCGCTCGCAAGAAGATCCCCAGCTCGCTCGCCGCGCGCCTGAAGACGGAGCTTCCGAAGCACAAGCCCGCCTGCGACGTCGCGGCCTCGGGTCCCTGCTCGCTGCGCGGCGACTTCAACGGCGACGGCGAGCGCGACGACGTCGTGCTCGTGCGAGACGAGGCCGGCGCCGGCGGCCTGGCCTTCCTGTGGGCCGGGGGGGGCGCGGAGCTGCTCGGCGGCGGCCGCCGCGGCGTGTGCTGGACCGCGACCGAGGTGCCGGATCTGGACGGCACAGTCTTGCCCCCATCCTGCCCCGAGGAGATCGACGCCGACCTCGACTGGCTCGCCGCGTGGGATCTGAGGCCGCGCGAGGTCGGCAGCGAGGGGCCGGTGTTCGTCGGCAGGGTGATGCAGAAGAAGATGCGCTTCAAGGCCGCCGACTCGGTCGGCGACGGGGTGCTCATCGACGGCGGCGACGCGGCCGCGATCCTGTACTGGCGCGCCCAGGGCTGGGTCGTGATGGACCTCGGGTACTGAGCGCGTCTCGCGTGATCGCCGAAGATCTCCTCGCGCGAGCGCGGCGGGCGCCATGAGGAGGGCCGAGACGAGCGGACAGGTGCCTGTCCTGTGAGCCTCGGTGCGAGGTGCGAGTGGCGCCCGTCTTGCGCCAGTTTCGCGGGGAGGTCCGGACGCTCGGGCCGCGCGAGCCGAGGAGGTGCTCCCCGCGGCGGTCGGTCGCGCGCGCGATGCGGACAGGCCCGGCTGCGATCCTCCGTCCGCAGGCGGCCCCGAGGCCCGCGGGCGGCCGCGGCCGCGTCGACGGCCGGGACGGGGCCTGCTACTGTCCAGCGATGCGTTCCACTGGATTGATGCTGATCGGCGCCCTCGCGGTGGGTGCCTGCGGGACCGAGCTCGAGGCCGACGGCCTGACCCAGACCGCGGCGAAGTACGTCGCGCTCCACAACGATTGGGACAGCGCGAAGATGGCCGCCCTCTACGCGAAGGAGCCGGACATGCCGAAGCTCGAGGCCGCGGTCGGGTGGCTGCGCGGCCAGCTCGGCCAGTGCGAAGCGCCCGCGCTGATGTGGCGGCAGGACCTCACGCGGGGTCGCTTCCGGGTCCCCTGCGAGCGCGGCGAGCTCGAGCTCTTTCTCCACCTCGACCGCGAGGGCCGTCTGCTCCGCACGATCCGCTGGGCGGTCGGCGTGCCGACGCCGGAGGTGGTCGATCGGGCGGCGCACGAGGTCGTCGCGGCGATGCCGTGGCACAAGGACCTCGCCGGCAAGCAGCCGTGGGGCAAGCCGCTGCGCGAGACCTGGGTGCGCAAGCTCGGGCGCTGCGAGATCGCCGGCGTGCGCTCGGTGACCGCGACCGCCGGGCGCTTCGACCTCCGCTGCGAGCACGGCAACGCCCTCATGAAGGTGTGGGTCAAGGGCTCGTCGATCGGGGTCGCGCTGTGGCCGTCGAACGTCGACAAGACGCGCGCGTGGGAGCGCGAGCTCATGGGCTGAGCGTCAGCGGGTCAGCAGACGGTCCTCGAGGTTGCCGGTGAGGTGCGCGCGGAGGATCTGCGTCAGCCGCGTCGTGGTCTCGCGGTGGCGCGGATCGCTGGGGTCGAGGGGGTGGAGCTCGCGGCGGTCGGTCTCGACGTCGTAGAGATCGAGGCGGCGCTCGAGCACGTCCTCGAAGAGCGCGTACCGGCCGACGCGCACCGAGTGGCGGAGGAAGTCGCCCTGGCTGGCGCGCTGGCTCAGGACGCTGCAGTAGACGGGGCGGTCGGCCGGCGCGCGCGTCGGCGCGAGCGCGGGGAGGAGGAGGCTCTGGCCGTCGAGCGCGTCCGCCGGGATGTCGAGGCCGAGGAGCTCGACGAGGGTCGGGGCGATGTCGTTGAGGCCGACGCGGACGTCGACGTCGGCGCGCGCGACGCCCGGGACGCGGAGGAGGAGGGGCACGTGGGTCGACTCTTCGTGGCAGGTGCGGGCGTGGAGCGAGCCGCCGTGGTCGTTGAACTCCTCGCCGTGATCCGAGGTGACGACGACGATGGTGTCCTCGACGAGGCCGGGCTTGGCCGCGAGGTACTCGAGGAGGAAGCCGATCCAGCGGTCGGTGTAGGCGAGCTCGCCGTCGTAGCGCGCCTTCTCGCCGCGGCCGACGGGGGGGATCTCGGGGTGGGCGACGTAGGGCGCGTGCGGGTCGGCGGTGTAGAGGACCAGGAAGAAGGGCCGCGTCGATCCGGGGTTGCGCTCGAGGAACTCGATCGCGCGGGTCATCGCGGTCGCGGCGATCTGGTGCTTCTTCAGGCGCTCTCCGCTGCCGTCCCGGGAGACGTTGGCGACGGACTCAAAGCCGGCGACGACGCCGGGGAGGCGGCCATGGACGTAGTTGTCGGCGACCAGCCCGGTCCGGTAGCCGCGCCGCTGGAGCGCGGCGACGAGCGACTCGCCGGCCTCGTGGGCGCGTAGGCCGCGCTCGGCGCGATCGAAGGTCATCGTCCCGACCGGGCGCCCGGCGAGCATGCTCGGGAGCGAGAGCATCGTCGCCGAGGACTGGCTGTAGGCCTGACGGAACACGAGCGCCTCGCTGGCGAGGTGCTCGAGGTAAGGCGTCGTCTCGCGCCGATAGCCGTGCAGCGACGTGTGGTCGGCGCGCACGCCGTCGACGATGATCCACACCACGTTGTAGTCGCGGACCAGCCCCGGATCGAGGCGTCCGTGGAAGCGCTCGAGCCGGGGCGCGCCGCGCCTGGCCGCCGGTCGCGCGTCGGCGCCGTCGCAGTCCTCGTCGATCCGGTTGCCGGGCTCGTCGAGCGCGCGCGGACCGATCGCCGGGTCCCACGCCGCGCAGTCGCCCCCTCCGAGCCACGACGAGGCGCCGTCGCCGTCGACGTCGCTGGCCCTGCGGAGCTGCCGCAACACCGCGCCCGCGCCCGTCGCCTGGCTCACCTCGGACCACAAGAGCCGGTCGTCGTCGTCCGCGAGGGCGAGCGCCAGCGCCGCGATGGTCATGACCACCGCGAGGACGCGTCCGGCCCGCGCCCGCGCCCACGCCCGCGCGCCCGCCGGCAGCAGCGTCACCGCGGCGAGGACGCCGACCTCTGCCACCACGAGCCACACCACGTCGAACTCGAGCGCGAAGGGGCTGAGCCCCCGCGCGTGGCTGCGGTACAGCCGATCCGCCGCGAGGCCGAGCGGGAGCGCCAGCAAGAAGCGGCGCACCGCCGGCTCGTCCGAG
>CAZMML010000275.1:0-5552 GCA_964567335.1 uncultured Nannocystis sp.
CTCCTGCGCGCGGCGCAGCGGCGTGTCGTCTCGCGCCGCCACGGAGAGCCAGGCCTGCCCCGCCATCAGGTGGACGATCGGGTCGGCCAGCGCCGCGGCCCGCTCGCTCAGCCAGGGGGCCGCGTCCGCGGCCCCCTCCTGCTCGACGCGCGCCGCCGCCTCGGCCGTGATCGCCTCGCGCTCGGACGCCGCGAGCGCCAGCGCCTCTCGCCGGCAGCGTCGGTCGGCCCGCGGGTTGCGGCGCGCCTCCTCGCCGCAGCGCGCGACGGCCCGCGGGCGGGGCGGCCTCTTGCGGCCGGCCGAGGTCGTCGACGGCGCCGGGGCGGTCGTCGCGCTCGCCTCGGCCGGCGCCTCTCGCCCCCACTCGGCCGGCTGCGCCGCGGCGGCGAGCAGCGCCAGCGCGAGCGCCAGCGCGACGAGGATGTGCGGGGTGGGTCGTGACGTGGACATGATGGCCTCCTCCTCGGATCGATGGTTACTGGGTGGTCAGCGCCTCGGTGCCGGCGCCGGTGCTCTCGCCCCCGCTGCTGGTGCCGGCGCCGGTCTCGGAGGCGCCGCCGGTGCCGCCCTCGTCGGCGCTGCAGAGCTCCGAGCGCGTGATGCCGATCTTGAGGATGCAGGCGTTGTCGGCGAAGTTGTCGGCGAAGGTCTTGCGGTCGACCGTGCTGACGTCGAGCACCTGCAGGCCCTTCAGCGCGGAGAGCTTCTTGAGCACCTGGTCGCGGGGGACGCCGAACTCGGCGGCGGCGCGGTCGAGGTCGAGGTCCTGCTCGAAGGCCTTGTGGACGGCGATGGTCGGCTCCATGTCGGCGACCAGCAGCGGCGACCCGGTCAGGCCGAGCGCCTCGGCGAAGCGCTCGACGTTGTCGCGCTGCGCGTCGGTGAAGGTCGGCTCGGGGGTGTAGAGGCGCCCGACCCGCTCGCGGGTCAGGGCGTCGAACTCGAAGTTGTCGAGCACCGCTCCGCGGACCTCGTCGATGTGCAGGCGCATGCCCTCGTTGTGGCAGCCCATGCACGAGATCCCGTTGACCACCGCCTCGCCGTCGTTCTCGTGATCGCGGACGATGTCGATCGGCGCCTCGTCGATCCGGTTGCCGGCGCCGTCGACGATCATGTAGGCCTGCAGGCCGTTCGGCAGGTTGAAGATCACCTCGCCGCCGTTCGGGACGAAGGTCAGCGGCGCGAGGAAGACGTTGTGCAGCCGCGCCGGGTCGTTGTCGGCGAAGTCGTAGGAGATCCAGTAGTAGCGGTTGTCGGCGCCGGGGATCGGGTGGCGCTCGATGCAGCGGTTGTTCTCGGAGACCCCCGAGTCGTTGAAGCAGGCGCGGAGGACGTCGTCGGTGTCGAACTCCTCCTCGCGGGCGATGTTGCCGAGGCGGTCGACGCCGAGCTTGGCCTCGAGCTCCGCCAGCGTCCGCGGGATCCCGAGCACCTCGTGGTAGAGCGGCGGGCGCGAGGCGGCGTCGATGAACCAATCCCCCTGCTGGACGAACACCGCCGCGCCGGTGAAGGCCCGGATCGCGTCTGCGGTGGCGCCGATGTACTCGATCGCGTAGGGGTCCGCGGCGACCACGGTCTGCCAGATCTCGGGCGTCCAGCCGAGCTCCAGCAGGTCGACGCGGTAGATCAAGCGGTCCGGGTCGATCGGCTGCAGCGGCACGATCCGCGGCCCCTGCGAGAGGCTGTTGGCGAGCTTGGTCAGGCCGAAGCGGTAGGCCTCGATCTGCGCGTCGCAGTAGCCCGCGTTGGCGAGGTGGACCAGGCTCATGTAGCGCGTCACCTTGCGCCGCTCGAGCTTGATCGAGACGAGGTCGTTGAGGATCGCGTCCTGCACGTCCTCGATCGAGACGAAGCCGCGCTCCTCGCTACAGCCGGGCGCCTCGAGCGGGCTCGGCACGCCCTCGTCGGCGGTGCACCGGCCGATGTAGTCGCGGAGCTGCGCGAGCTGGTCGGCGGCGCGGGGTGTCCCGCCCTGGGGCATCTCCCCGCTCGCGACCATGGCGACGATCTTCGAGGCGTCGGGATCGCCGCGGGTGATCACCTCGCCCTCGGCGATCAGCCGCGGGAGGTCGGCGATGTTGGAGAGGCCGCCCTTGGCGTTGGTCGGGCCGTGGCAGCCGGTGCAGCTTCCCTCGAAGGTCGCCCGCACGTCCGCGGCCAGCAGCGCGCAGTCGGCGTCGACGCTCTTCGGCGGCGCGGCGAGCGGCTCGGGGACGTGGGGCCTGTAGCAGGACGCGGCGAGCCCGAGGGGGAGCACGCGCGCGGCCGCGAGGGCGCGACGGGGTGGTTTCGGCATGATACGGCTCCAGGGGCGCTCGGCCGCCGCGCAGGTGCGCGGCGCCGCCGAGGCGCTCACTGGAGACGTGTATCGAGCCGAGCCCGACGATCACGGCCGAAGCGCCGCGAAGTCGCGCCAGGCGGGACGCGCGCTCAGTAGGCCAGGATCGCCTCGACGCGGAGCGGGGCGAGGCGCGCCCGCCCGCCGAGCGCGGCGAGCTCGATCAGGAAGAGCGCGGCGACCACGGTCCCGCCGAGGCGCGACACCAGCCCCGCCGCCGCGCTGGCGGTGCCGCCGGTCGCCAGGAGGTCGTCGATCAGCAGCACGCGGTCACCGGGGTCGATCGCGTCGGTGTGCAGGTGGAGGTAGCCCTCGCCGTACTCGAGCGCGTAGGCCTGCGCGAGCGTCGCGGCCGGGAGCTTGCCGGGCTTGCGCGCGGGGGCGAAGCCGACGCCGAGCGCGTGCGCCACCGGCACGCCGAAGAGGAAGCCGCGCGACTCGACCCCGACGACGCGGTCGATCGTCCCCGCGAGGTCGCCGATCGCGTCGAGGTGGAGCGCCACCGCGGCTGAGAGCGCGGCCGCGTCGCGCAGCACCGGCGTGATGTCGCGGAAGAGGATCCCGGGCTGGGGGAAGTCGGGGACGCTGCGGATCAGGCCCTCGACGCGCTGCACGGCGGCGAGGCGGTCGGAGCTGGGCATGGAGAAGCGCGACATGGGGACCTCATCGCTCGGGCGCGTCGACCTGGACGGTCACGTCCTTCAGGAGCGCCTGCCACGGTGACAGATCGGGCGCGGTGATGTCGAGGACCAGCGGGGTCACGGAGACCATCCCCTGGCTCACGGCCCAGGTGTCCTCGCCCGGGTGCTGGCCGGCGTCGCGGGGCGGCCCGCCGATCCAGAAGTAGGCCTGACCGCGGGGGTCGTGGCGGCGCTCGACCTGCTCGACGTAGGGGCGGGCGCCCAGGCGGGTCACGGCGATCGGGCAGCCGGCGGCGAGGACCTCGGGCGGGCCCTCGGGCGGCGGCGCCTCGCGCGAGATCCAGGGGATGTTGACGTTGATCAGAGACAGGGCGGGCTGCGCCAGCAGGAGCCGCGCGAGCGTGCGGATCACCGGGATCGCCACTCGGGGCGACTCGCGGGCGTGGATCGAGACCGCCATCGCCGACGCCCCGCGCACGTAGCCCTCGGCCGCGCCGCCGACGGTGCCGGAGTAGAAGACGTCGGATCCCAGGTTGTAGCCGGGGTTGACCCCGGAGAGCACGAGCGCGGGCCGGCGCTCGCAGAGGTGGAGCGAGGCGAGGTAGACGCAGTCGACCGGGGTGCCGTTGACGCGGTGCCAGCCGGGGCGGACCTCGTCGACGCGCAGGTGCGAGTGGAGCGTGATCGCGTGGCTCGATCCGCTGCGCTCGGTCTCGGGCGCGCAGACGACGACGTCGCCGAGCGGCGCGGCGGCCTCGGCCAGCGCGGCGAGGCCGGGCGCGAGGATCCCGTCGTCGTTGGTGATGAGGATCAGGGGCCGAGTCACGCGCGCCTTGTAGCACGGCGCGCGAAAAGTCGAAGAGCCGGCGGGGACCTCCTGTCCTCGCCGGCTCTTCACGTTGTCGGGGCGAGAGGATTCGAACCTCCGACCCCTAGACCCCCAGTCTAGTGCGCTACCAGGCTGCGCTACGCCCCGAAACGGAGCGCCGGTATACGCGGGATCGCGGGCGCGAGCAAGCCCCACGAGCCCTCATGGGGACCCCGGCGGCGGGCCAAAGCTCACAAGGGCTCGCGACCGGTCCGCTGGAGCAGCGGCTGGGCCGCGCCGGCGCCCTCGGCCTCGTCGATGATCGCCCGGGCGCCGCCCATCTGGCGGATGTACTCGACCGGGTCGGCGGCGATCGCGGCGCTGTGCTCGTCGCCTTCGACCCAGGCGATCAGCTCCTCGACCGCGTCCCGCACCGCCGCGAGCGACTGGGCCGCGAGGTAGCTGCTCTGCGGCGGGGCCATCTCGACCGCATCGCCCCCGCTGCGGAGCTGCTGCCGCGCGCCGGCGATCGTGAACTTCTTGGTGTAGAGGAGGTGTTTGATCTTCAGCAGGGTCTCGACGTCGCGGCGGCGGTACACCCGCTGCTGCGAGCGCGACTTCTGCGGACGGATCGTCTTGAACTCGGTCTCCCAGTAGCGCAGCACGTAGGTCGGCACGCCGACGATCTGGGCCACCTCGCCGATCTTGAAGTAGAGCTTGTCCGACCCGAGGTCGAGCGGCTGCGCGGGCTCCTTCTTGGCCCGCTTGGCCCGGACGTTTCGCGGCGCGCTCCCCTGCTCCTCCGCGGTCTCGCTCATGGTGCCCTCACGTGTTGAGCGCGGCCTTGAGGACGTTGCTCGGCTTGAAGGTCAGCACGCGCCGCGCCTCGATCAGGATCTGCTCGCCGGTCAGCGGGTTGCGGCCCGGCCGCGGGTTCTTCGAGCGCACCTGGAAGTTGCCGAAGCCCGAGAGCTTGATCGTCTCCCCGTCCGCCAGCGTCGTCTTCATCAGTTCGAACACGATCTCGACCACGTCGGCGGCCTCCTTCTTGGAGAAGCCCCCGACCTCCTCGCACAGGCGCTCGATGATGTCGGCCTTGGTCACGGCGCGACTATCGGCCAAACTCCGCGCCCGCGCAAGTGGCCCGCGGACCTCACAGACAGTGGATCTTGAGCTTGTACTCCGAGCACGCGGTGGAGATCGTCGCGTAGCCCTCCGAGGGCGCGGGCCCGAAGCAGTGCTCGTACTTCTCCATCCACGTCTGGCCGGGCTGGAGATCGAGGAAGCCGCCGCCGTAGTGCATCCACACGTCGACCGGGTAGTCCTGACTGTGGTTGTGGTAGTCGAGCCGCAGCTTCTGCCCCGGCTGGACCGTGAACTCCGGCGGGTCCACGGTCATCTCGCAGGTGTTGCTGACCATGATGTGGACGTGGTCCGTCCATAGCTCGGGGACGCAGAGCCCCATCGCCAGCACGAAGCCCGGCGAGCAGGTGTCCGCCGGCACGCACACGCCGTCGCCGCCGTCGTGGTAGCTGTCGCAGCCGACCCCCGAGCCGTCGTCGCAGGTCTCGCCGCCCTCGACCACGCCGTCGCCGCAGACCGGCCCGCCCGTGCTCGACGAGCCCTCGCCGCTCGACGAGCCGACGCCGCTCGTGCCCGCGCTCGTGCTCGCGCCCGTGGTGCCGCTGGCGCTCGTCGTGCCGCTCGGGTCCTCGCTCGTGCCCGTCGCGTCCGGCCCCGTGCTCGTCGACGCCGCGGTCGAGGT
>CAZMML010000276.1:0-5545 GCA_964567335.1 uncultured Nannocystis sp.
GCCGAGCCGTCGTTGTCGACGTCGGCGACGACCGGGTTCTCGGCCTGCGTCCAGCTCGAGCGCGGGCTCGAGAGCAGCACCTGCGCGTCCTCGCCGTAGACGTAGAGGAACTGCTCGTCGGCGTACATCGCCTCGGCGTAGCCGGCGCCGAGGAAGTCGAACGCGGTGCCCGCCGCGAAGCCGCTGTTGTCCTGCACCGCCGCGGTCCACACCAGCGAGAGGTCGGCCTCGTAGATGTTGTAGTGCTGGTTCGAGCTGACCAGGATCTCGGGCGCGCCGTCGCCGTCGACGTCGTGGATCGCCGCCGGGCGCCACCACGACTGGTCGCCGCTCGGCTTCTGGTTGAGGAAGACCACCGTGCCGTCGTGCTCGAGCAGGCTCATGCCGTCGAAGCCCGAGAGCAGCACCTCGGGGTCGTCGTCGGCGTCGAGGTTGGCGACCTGCGGGTGGGCGATCCCGACCGGCGACTGGTAGTAGACGCTGCCGTCGTGGTGGAACGCGCGTCCGCCCTGGAGCACCTCGAGGTCGCCGTCGCCGTCGAGGTCGGCGGCGAAGGGGATGTCGATCGCGCCGTTGTTCGGCCCGGTCCACAGGCTCTTGCCGAGGTGGTCGACGACGTGGGCGCCGGCCATGATCTCGACGTCGCCGTCGGCGTCGAGGTCGGCGAGCGCGACCGCGACCTGCCAGGCGTCGAAGATGAGGTCGTTCTCCCACTTGAGCGTCCCGTCGTGCTCGAGCGCGATGACGAAGCCCTTGGTGACGAAGCCGTCGGCCTGCGTGCGGATCGTGACGACCTCCGGCAGGCCGTCGGCGTCGATGTCGCCGATCGCCGGGTTGGCGTAGCCGTTGATCAGCTCGGGCATCTTCAGCTTGAGCTCGCCCGTGAGGCCGTCGAGGACGTAGAGGTGGCCGTCCGACTGCTGCGGGCCGGCGCCGTAGATCGGCACGATCACGTCGGGCGTGTCGCAGAGGTCGATCACGCCGTCGGCGTTGTCGTCGGTCATGTTGGCGACCAGCGGCGTCGCCACCGCGTGGACCGCCATGCCGTCGCCCATGAAGGCCCACTGCACGTCCGGCATGAAGCTGTCCGGCGGCGCCGACATCTTGCAGTCCCCCACCCCGTTCATGTCGTCGCTCACCTTGCACATGTCGACCGGACCGCTGGTGGTCGTGCCGGTCTCGAAGCCGAGGTCGAACTTGGCGCCGCCCGAGGTCGTGCCGCTGCCCGACTCGGTCACGCCCGCGGTGCCGGTCGCGCTCCCGGACGAGGTGCTGGTCGTGGGCGCCTCCGTGCCGGTGCCCGTCGGCGCGCCGCTGGACGTGCTGAGCTCGCCCGAGCTCTGAGTGGCGCTGCCGCCGGTGCTGTCGCCGCAGGCCGCGGCGAGGGCGAGGAGCGTGGGATGGATGGCCAGAGAGCGCTTCACGCGGACGAGCGTGCCCGTCCGGGGCGAAGCGGGCAAGCCCCCGCGCGCCCGCCGATCGGCTACCCTCGTTCGATGCGCAGCCTGGCCCCCCTCCTCGCCCTCGTCCTCGCCTGCGGCGGACCCGCGAGCTCGACCACCGAGGGCACCTCGACCGCGGGGACCTCGGGGTCGACCTCGACCACCGGCGACGTGATCACCCTGGGCACGAGCGCGGGCACCAGCACCAGCACCAGCACCAGCACCACGACGAGCACGAGCGCGGGCTCCGACACCTCGTTCAGCTCGACCGCCGCGACCTCCACGGGCGACCCGAGCGGCGGGCCCGCGCCCGGCGGCACCGTCGTGGTCGGCGGGAAGGAGGCCTTCCTCCTCGGCCTCAACTACCCCTGGCGCAGCTACGGCGGCGACTTCGGCGGCAACGCATGGGGCACCTACGGCGTCCACACCCAGCCCGACGCCTACGGCGGCGACCTCGACAAGATCGACGCCATGCGCGCCGGCGTGGTGCGCTGGTTCGTCTTCACCGACGGTCGCGCCGGGATCACCTTCTCCGGCGACGGCACGCCGACCGGTCTCGGCGAACATGTCGTCGAGGACATGAAGCAGGCGGCCGCGCTGGCGCGCGCGCGCGGCCTCTACCTCGTGCCCGTGCTCTTCGACTTCCACTGGATGTTCTGGTCCAAGCAGGAGAACGGCGTCACGCTCGGCGGCCGCAGCGACACCCTCCGCGAGCCGGCGAAGCGCGCCGCGCTCCTGGACGCGGTCGTCACCCCGCTGCTGCAGGCGCTCGCCGACGAGCCGGCGATCCTCGCGTGGGAGGTGATGAACGAGCCCGAGTGGTCGATCGCCGACCTGCCCGAGGCCTCGCCCGACGGCGGCGCCGACGCGGTCCCGCTGGCCGACTTCTACGCCTTCGCCGCCGGCGTGACGGACCGCGTCCACGCGCACACGGGCGCCTACGCGACCCTCGGCTCCGCCTCGCTCAAGTGGTACCGCGTCTGGACCCCGGCCTTCGCCGCGGAGCGCGGCTACCCCGCGCTGGAGCTCGACTTCTACCAGACCCACTACTACCCCTGGATGGACGGCCAGGCCTGGGACGGCCACCCCGAGCTGGGCACCGTCGCCTTCGCGCCGAACGCCCAGGACTACGCCGCGCTCGGCCTCGACCGGCCGATGGTCGTCGGCGAGTTCATCCTCTCGGACCAGGCCGTCACGCGCCTCGACGAGCTGCTCGCGCGCGGCTACGCGGGCGCCTGGCCGTGGAGCCTGACGAGCGACTACAGCGTCGACGGCGCCGGCATGGTCGCCTGGGCCGACGCCCACGCCGACCTCGTCGACCTCCCGCCGCCCTGACTCACCCGCAGGTCGCCGCCTCCGGACCGGTCCAGCCCTCGATCAGGACGTCCGAGAACACCGCGCCGATCGGCATCCCCGCGGTGTTGACCTCCTCCGCGCGCGAGGTCCCCAGCGAGACGTAGAGCTCCGCGGGCGCGAACGCGAGGCCGCTGCTCGCCCAGTCGATCGCCAGCACCTCCGCGTCGTTGCGCAGCAGGCGGGTCACGCCGCCGCCCCACTCGATCCGCAGCCGCTGCGGCGAGCCGTCCCAGCTGCCGTCGCCGCCGAAGGGCTCGTCGAAGAACCCCGGCGGCGCCGCGCAGGGGCACTCGCCCCCGTGGTAGCCCGGCGCCCCCATCGGACAGAGGCCCCACATCAGCTTCTGCTGCCCCTCGCGCCCGACCTCGGCGGTCCCGTAGATCCGGAGCATCGACTTGTACGCGTTGTTGCGGAACTCCGGGTTATAGCCGATCGGGTGCTCGATCCCGTGGCCCCCCTCGTACATCGCGAAGACCTCGTGGTCGTTGAGCGGGAGGTTCGCCAGGGTCACGCCCGTCAGCGTGAACTCGACCGAGCCCTCGACCAGCCGCGGCACCGCCCAGAAGATCCGGTCGGTCCGGCTGGTCACCGTCCAGCCCGCGTCGCCGAAGCTCCCGCCGAGCGCCGTGCCCATCGTGCCGCCGATCAGCGGGTCGTGGAGCGACACGACCTCCGATGGTTCGCCGGTCGTCGCGTCGCCGCTCGTCGCGCCGCCGCTCGTCGCGCCGCTGCTCGTCGCGCCGTTGCCCGTCGCGCCGGTCGATCCGCCGCTGGTCGGGTCGGGCTGAGCGGTCCCGCTCGATCCCGCGGGCCCGCTCGACCCGGTGCCGCTCGTCCCATCGCCCTCGCTCTCGCTCCCGCCCTCGCTCGTGAGCGTCAGGGTGGTGACGCCGCTCGCCGAGAAGCCCGTCGCCGCGGGGCCGCCGCCGCTGCAGGCGGCGAGGAGCAGGGAGAGGGCGCAGGCGTGCCTTGGGACCGTGTGCATGCCCCGAACGAAGCATGCGCAGTTCCGCCCGTCAAGGCTTGGGCGCGCGAGGACGCCTGCCGCCCGCGGACCCCGACGCCCTATGATCAGGCCGCCCGGAGGCCCTCATGACCCTCGCTCCCACGATCTCTCGCGCTGCGCCGCTGCTCCTCGTCCTCCTCGCCGCGGGCGCCTGCGGCGACGACGCGAGGGCGACCGACTCCGCCGGCACGACCACGTCGACGACCAGCACGACGAGCACCAGCGCCGGCACCGACCAGCCGACCAGCAGCGGCGGGACGATGAGCGGCTCCGGCGGCTCGAGCGAGGGCCCGACCTCGACGAGCTCGACCTCGACGGCCACGACGACCCTGGATCCCTCGACCAGCACGAGCGGCTCCTCGAGCGGCGGCTCCTCGAGCGGCGGCTTCGTCTGCGACCCCAACGCCGTGCCCGACACCAAGGCCTTCACCTTCGTGAGCAAGTTCGACACCGGGATCCCGGACAAGGTGCTGCAGGCGTCGTTTTACAACGTCGACACCGGCGAGGTCATGATCATGTCCTTCAGCGGCAAGGCGCGGCGCTTCGGGGTCGACGGGACGCCGAAGAGCGACGTCTTCGACGTCCCGCCCGAGGCGCTCCCCAAGCTCGACGGCGCGACCTACGACGCGGTGACCAAGCGCGGCCTCCTGATCAACCAGGACTGCGTGCTGAACGAGGTCGACCCCGTGACGCTGGCGGTGCTCGAGGCGCCGCAGCCGCTCGGCTTCGGCATGTCCATCTGCGCCGGCCTCGCGCTCGGGCTCGACAACAACCTCTACATCGCCAGCTACGGCACCAACGAGCTGGTCGTCCTGACCCGCGACGGCCTCTCGGAGGTCCGGCGCGTCGACATGCCGACCGTCGTCGGCCTGACCGGCTTCGACGGCATCGCCCTGATCGCCGGCAGCGAGAACTTCCTCGTCATGAGCACCGCCCCCGACGCCAGGGCCGCGATCATCGACCCGATGGGCACCCCGGTCGTGCCGACGACCAAGCTCGGGCTCGCCGAGCCGCCGCTGATCGGCGGCATGCCGATGCTCCCCGACGCCGTGCTGACGATCTGCGGCAACGGCCACGCCTGGCTGTGCGAGGCCTACGACGCGACCTGCTTCGACTTCGTCCCCGACGACGGCGACAAGGACGCCTGCCCCTGCCTGATCCCGCAGTAGCTCACCCCTTCACTTCGAGGAAGACGTCGCCCTGATACTCGACGTAGTTCAGGACCCCCTCGGGCAGGAAGCAGAGCAGCTCGCCCCCCTCGGCGACCGGCAACCCGACGAGCCGCTCGTCCGCGCTCGGGAGCGACACGCGGAGACCTCGGTCCATGGCGAGGTCGTCGAGCACGGCGAAGAACTCGTCGCGCGACATGCCCGCGCGCAGCAAGGCCCGCATCTCGGCGAGCGTCGGCGCGACGGGGGCCGGCCGCTTCCGCGGGGCCGCGCCCGACGGAGTGTGCTGGGCCTCGGGCGCGGGGGACCCGCGCCACCCGAGTGCGGTTCGAATGCGATCCCAGAGGCTCACGGGCGACAGCCTACTGCCACCACGAAGCTCCTGCACCGTCGAAGCGCGTCACGTCGGCCCGGCCTTGCGCCGGAGCTCGCCCAGGAATTCGAGGACCTCGGCCCAGGCCTCGGCCGCGTGGACCTCGTCGTACTTCGGGTTGCTCGGGTTGGCGAACGCGTGGTCGGCGTCGTCGCGGTGGATCTCGGCCTCGACGCCGGCCTCCTTCAGCGCGGCCGCG
>CAZMML010000277.1:0-2549 GCA_964567335.1 uncultured Nannocystis sp.
CGAGGGCGCGCTCGGGCTGCCCCCGGGCGCGCTGCGCCAGAGCGGCGGCGGCGACTCCACCGGCCGCGGCACCCCGAGCGGCGGCGGCGGCGAGGCGACGCGTCCGCCGATCGGCGACGAGGAGCTGCGCGCCGGCCTCGCCACCCTAGAGGCCGACATGATCCACCGCATGGACCTCCGCGAGGTCCTCAAGGATCCGGTCCTCAGCGAGCGCCTGACCCCCTCGATGGCGCTGATCGAGCAGCTCCTGTGGGACAAGGGCAACCTCAGCGGGCCCGCGCTGGCCAACGCCAAGCGCCTGATCGCCCGCTACGTCGACGAGCTCGCCAAGGTGCTCAAGCTGCAGATGCGGCAGGTCATGTCGCGCGTGCAGGACCGCAACATCCCGCCCAAACGGATCTTCCGCAACCTCGACATGCGGCGGACCGTCTGGAAGAACCTCACCAACTGGGACCCCGAGGAGCGGCGCCTCTACGTCGATCGGCTCTTTTACCGCCGCACCGCGCAGAAGAGCCTGCCCACCCGCCTCCTCATCATCGTCGACCAGTCCGGCTCGATGACCTCGGCGATGGTGCAGACCACGATCCTCGCCTCGATCTTCGCCGCCCTGCCGAAGGTCGTCGTCAACCTGATCGCCTTCGACACCCGCGTCATCGACCTCACGCCCTACGTGCGCGACCCGGTCGAGGCGCTCCTGCGGACCAAGCTCGGCGGCGGCAACGACATGCGGCTCGCGCTCGACCTCGCCGAGCCCTACATCGAGTCCCCGCGGCACACCGCCGCGATCGTGATCTCGGACTTCTACGACTGGAGCGACTTCTTCTCGGTGCTGCGGCGCTGGAAGGAGTCCGGGGTCCACCTGATCCCCGTCGGCTCGCTGCACACGACCGGGTACTTCTCGGTAAACCCCGAGTACGCGGCGAAGTTCAAGGAGCTCGGCGCGCCGATCCTCCACGGCAGCCCCAAGAAGCTGATCGAGCAGATCAAGAAGGTGATGTAGCGCGATGGCGAAGAAGAGCACAGCGGAGACGAGCACCCCCGCGAACGCCACCCCGGCGGCGAACAGCGAGACCAAGCTGCGGATGCCGGCCGAGGAGAAGTACGCGGCCGAACTGGCCTACCTCGAAGGGTGCGACAAGGACGCGAAGCCCTTCGCGTGGCGCCTCTCGCCGCGGATGATCCGCACCTTCGTCCTCGGCGCCGGCCCGGGCGACAAGTTCGACCGCCCGATCGCGCAGAAGTTCTTCGGCGACGCCTCCCTCGTCGAGCGCGCGATCGTCACCCTCGCGTCCGACCGCGGCCTGCTGCTGATCGGCGACCCCGGGACCGGCAAGAGCTGGCTCGCCGAGCTGCTCGCGGCGGCGATCTCCGCCAACTCCACCCACGTCGTCCAGGGCACCGCCGGCACCACCGAGGATCACATCAAGTACTCGTGGAACGTGGCGATGGTGATCGCCAGCGGCCAGTCGCGCGAGTCGATGATCCCCTCGCCGATCATGAGCGCGATGACCCGCGGCGAGATGGGCCGCTTCGAGGAGCTCACCCGCTGCTCCTCGGACGTGCAGGACGCCCTGATCTCGATCCTCTCCGAGAAGTACATCACGATCCCCGAGCTCCGCGGCGACGAGGGCGTCGTCTACGCCAAGCCCGGCTTCAACATGATCGCGACCGCCAACAGCCGCGACCGCGGGGTCAACGAGCTCTCGACCGCGCTCAAGCGCCGCTTCAACTTCGTCACGATCCCGGTCGTCACCAGCAAGAAGTCCGAGCGCGAGATCGTCCTCTTCCGCACCCGCGAGCTCATGGCTCGCCACGCGATCGCCGTCGACGTCCCGCCGACGATGCTCGACATCCTCCTGCAGACCTTCGCCGACCTGCGCGAGGCGATGGGCGCCGCGTCCGCGGAGGACCAGCGCCTCGAGTCCTCCCTCTCGACCGCCGAGCAGATCGGCGTGCTCGAGGACGCGCTCCTGCACAGCAACTTCTTCGGCGACCGGTCCCTGCGCCCGGACGTGATGGCGCGCTCGCTCGTCGGCACGCTGGTCCGGCGCGTCCCCGAGGACGTGTCGATCCTCAACAAGTTCTGGCACGCCAGCGAGGCCGAGGGCCCGAAGAAGCGCCGGAAGGGCGAGGAGAAGGCCGAGCCCGCCGCCCCGAGCAAGGGCCCCGAGTTTGACGCCTTCGTCGCCGGCGGCAAGCAGGCGCTGGGCTCCTTCAAGTAGCCCAGGAGGGAGACGCGTGACCGCCAAGCTCGACGCGGCCCAGACTGAGCCCTCCCTGACCGACCCCGCGCTGCAGGCGCTGCGCACACAGGTCGAGAACGCGGCGGCGGCCTTCGCCGGCGACGCCGCCCACCTCGCCGCGCTGCTGCGCGCGATGCTGGCGGACGTGCAGCGCGCGACCGCGGAGCCGCTCGAGATCTTCCCGGTCAAGCACCACTCGCCCGCGTCCGCGCTGCACATGGTCCGGCGCCTGCGGGCGCGCGCGCCGAAGGTCATCTTCATGGAGGGCTGCGAGGACCTCGGCGCCGCCCTCGCCGCCCTCCGGCA
>CAZMML010000277.1:2559-5537 GCA_964567335.1 uncultured Nannocystis sp.
CCGCTGAGCGTCGTCCTCCCGCTGACCGAGTTCTCCGCCGAGTACCAGGCGATCGCCTATTGCATGGAGAACCCGGCGACCAAGCTGGTCTTCGTTGATCGCTCGGTCGACCACGTCTTTCAGTGGACCCCGCGCGACGAGGGCCCGCCCGGCAGCGAGGCCGGGGAGGACGACGAGGGCGAGGCCGAGGCCGAAGGGGGCGAGGCCGAGGCCGCCGGCAAGACCAGCAACCTCCACGGCGGCGCCGTCGGCCTGCAGATCGGCGACCTCGTCCCGACCTTCGGCGACTTCCTCGAGGTGCTCCTGCGCAACGCGCGGGTCCGGCACTACAGCGAGTGGTGGACGCAATACGTCGAGGGGCCGACCCTCGCCTGCGACTACGCGACCTACCGCCAGGTCTTCTTCCTCGTCGGCTCGCTGCTCCGCCGCCTCGGGATCACCGACGCCGACCGCGAGGCCGACGCCCGCCGCGAGCGCTACATGTGGCAGCGGATCCGCGAGGGCCTGCGCGCGCACAAGTGCGACCCCCGCGACGCGATCCACGTGTGCGGGGCGATCCACGCCGTCTCACCGATCCCCGAGTTCGGCAGCGCCGGCGCGGCCTGGACGATCCCGCCGCGCACCGACACCAAGTGGTTCTACGGCGTCGTCCCTTCGAGCTACGCCGCGATCGAGCGCCAGTTCTCGCAGCCCGCCGGCGAGATCTCGATCGCGCAGTCGATGTGGGACAAGGGCCTCGCCGCGCTGAGCGTTCGCCCCTTCAAGATCGAGAAGGAGGAGAAGCCCGCCAAGGAGGCGCCCACGCTGCGCAAGGCCAAGGCGCCTGCTCCGGAGCCCCCCGCCCCTCCGCAGGCCTCCGCCCAGACCGGCCTGCGCGAGTTCCTGACGCGTCCGCCCGCCTTCGTCGAGGCCGACGACGAGCAGCTCATGCGCTGGTGCGTCGACATCGTCCAGCTCGCGCGCAAGAGCGGCTACGCCGCCTCGACCGCCGACACGATCGCGATCCTCCACACCGCGACGCTGCTCGCCAAGCTCCGCGACCGCCCGCACCCCTCCCCCTACGACTTCCAGGACGCCGCCCTCACCTGCCTCGAGAAGGACCGCGTCCCCGGCAAGCGCAACGTCCTCCGCCTGTGCCAGATCCTCCTCGGCGGTGACCGCCTCGGGCGCGTCGGCTACGAGTCGCTCCCGCCGCTCGCCCAGGATGTCTACGACCGGCTCAAGATCCTCGGCGTCGACCTGAAGTCGAGCCGGATCGAGCGCGCCCTGCTCGACATCCAGGGCCGCCCCGATCTGCTGCCCGCGTCGGACCTGCTGTGGCGGCTGCGCTACCTCGGCGTCGGCGTGCGCCCGATCATGGGCGAGCGGACCCTCGGCCACAAGCCGAAGCAGGAGTCCTGGGACATCGAGATCGGCAAGTACCAGGGCAGCCTGATCCAGCTCGGCTACGAGGGCATGACCGTCGAGCAGGTGCTCGAGAAGCGCCTCAAGGCGACCGCCTTCGACCCCAAGGCGCGGGCCGTCAAGGCGCTCGCCGCCGCCGAGGACAGCGTGCTCTACCTCCGCAGCGGACGCCTCACCCGCGAGCTGGGCGAGCGCGCCACCTTCCTGCTCCGCGAGGAGATCGGGGCGACCGACGCCCCCGAGATCTTCCAGCGGGTCCGCGCGCTCGTCCACTACTTCCGCACGATCGGCCTGCCGGACTGGATCAAGGACTTCGTCTCCACCGGCTACCGCCACTACGCCACCCTCCTGCCGCAGGCCTTCGTCGACCGCGGCACCACCCCGCGCCAGCTCGCGGCGATGCTCGCCTTCATCTTCACCCAGGAGGCGCTCGCCTTCTCGATGGGCTGCGAGCGCAGTCAGCTCCTGATCGCCGTCGGACACGCCGAGCCCGAGGATCCGCCGAAGATCGCGCTCCACTGGGCCGCCCAGTGGATCCTCGGCCAGCGCCCGGAGGAGGCGATCCGCGCCGACTTCCTGCACCTCCTCTCGAGCCCGCTGCTCCTGCCGGCCTTCCCCGAGTACATGGCGGGCTTCCTGCTCGCGCTGGAGTTCACGCCGCGGATCAGCCGCCTCGCGGTGGAGTTCCTGAGCCGCGCCTGCGCGGCGCTGCCCGACGAGGTCCTCGTCCCCTGGCTGCCCAAGCTGGTCGTGACGCTGCGGCCGCTCGGCGCGGGCCTCATGCAGACCCTCGTCAAGGAGGCCGGTCTCTCCTTCCCCCGCGACCTCAAGGCGCTCCCGGCCCACGACTTCCCGTGGGAGCGCAAGGCTGCGCCGCCCGCCCCGACCCCGGGCGCTCCGAAGCCGAGCGCCGCGCCCAGCGCCCCCGCGACCGCCAGCGCCCCCGCCCCCGCGCCCGCGCGCTCGCCCGCGGAGCAAGCGGTCTGGGACCTCCTGCGCGCCGAGCCTGCGAGCGTCGAGGCGCTCGCCCGGCGCATGGGCCTGACGACGACCTGGACCGTATCTACGGCCACAGCGGACGCGCCCTCGGCGAGCGCCGAAGTCCCCGCGGCCCCCGTCGCTCCTGCCGCTGCTGCCGCCGCCTCACCCGCCCCCGCGGACGACTCCCCGCTCGCGCAGCTCCTCGCCACCTACCCCGAGCCCGTCCAGGCGATCGCCGCGCGCCTCCGCCAGCTCTGACCCTCAAGCCGGGGCCACGCGGGACCCTAACATTGTCTCCGGGCGAGCCACGCGGGGCCCTGACATCGTCACCGGGCGAGGCCCGGCGGCGGCGAATTGGGGCCCCCGCAGACGGCGGGCTCCCCCCCGTTTCACGTGCTCGGCGCGCACTCGCTTCGACGGCTGCCGTGGATGCGCGAGGCGTACCATGCGCGCGTACGCTTGCGCCTGCGCGCGGTGAAACGGGCTCCGCCCCGCCTGCGCCCCAATTCGCCGCCGCCGGGCCTCGCCCTCCCATCGTTGTCAGTTCTCAGCAGCATTCCCCCCCTGAAGGGCGAGTTTCTCAGCACCTTTCC
>CAZMML010000278.1:0-5530 GCA_964567335.1 uncultured Nannocystis sp.
CGTCCGCGCGGCCGGATGAGACACGCCCGCGGGGCCGCGTGCGGTCCCGCGGCGCCTCACCCGCGCCTCACTGCAGCGCGACCGTGATCTGCGGGTGGACCCAGATCGGCTCGCTGTCGAGGCGCCACGCCACCAGGGGGTCCGCGCCCATCGCCACCATCGAGGGCTGGAAGGCCCGCGACGACGCGTACACCAGGAAGCGGTAGCACCCCGCCGGCGCCCCCTGCGGCAGCTCGTAGAAGAGCTCGCGCACCGCCGAGTTGTCGCCGGGGCCCGTGTGCCAGTGCCCCGCCGCGTCGGCCGCCGGCACCGGCAACCCGTCGCGCCCGTCGGTGATCAACGTCGGCGCCGCCGCCGGACCGCAGCCCGCGGCGCTCGCCGCGAAGCGCATCAGGTGGTTCGCGGTCACGCTGAACGAGAGCCGGAACTGCACCCGCGAGGGCCCGACCCGCGGCACCACCGCGCAGTCCGCCACCGGCAGCGACTGCCAGGCCATCGACTTCTCGGGCTGGCGCCACTGCAGCGCGAGGAACTCGACCGTCGGCGCCGTCCCGTCGATCCGCATGCTGACCGGCTGCGTCGTGCTGCCCGCGACCGGCGCGATCGCGCCGCCGCTGAGCTGCCCGAACTCGAGCCGGAAGGTGTGCGCGTGGTTGCCGCCCTCCGAGACCGGCGCGAGGATCCCGACCGGCGTCCAGCCCTCGCTGCGCGGCACGATCGGGTACCACTGCCCGTCGACCGGGCTCACGACCTTCGTCTGCAGCACACCGCCGACCACCTTGGCCAGCGGGCCGAAGGCGCCCGAGAGGAAGCTCGTCGGTCCGCCGTCGACCTGGTGGTGCACCCGGTAGTGCGTCGCGCCCCGCCGCTCCGCGCAGCCGACCAGGTAGAACCCGCCCGCGAAGGGCGTGTTGGCCGGCTCGACCCGCGCCCCCTCGAAGGGCTTCCCGTCCTCGTCCGGCCGGTTGGGCAGCAACGCGTAGCCGCTCGTCCCGTCGTGGTAGTCCGACGCGTTGCCCGGCACCTGCAGCGGGTAGTTGCCGGCGAAGAGGATCGCCGGGTCGCCGCAGGGCCCGGGGTCGGGGAGGTCGCAGCTCGGGCTCGTGATCGCGATCGGGTCGGCGTAGAGCTTGAGGCCCGCGACGCCCTGCGAGTCCCAGCGCACGTCGAAGAGGCCCTCGCGGTAGATGACCTCCGGCGTGCCGTCGCCGTTCACGTCCTGCGTCACCTCGAAGGTCAGGTCGGGGATGTCCAGCACCGCCGTCCACTCGGGCACCAGCACGTACTCGGGCCGCACGAAGGGCCCGAAGAAGCGCTTCGGATCGAACTTCGCCAGCATCCCCGCCGGCACGCCGATGCGCGCCGCCAGCTTCGGCCGCAGCTCCGGCGAGAGCAGCTTCATCGCCGCCGTACTCATCGCCGGCCTCACCGGCTCGATGAAGGCCGGCTTCGCCAGCGCCGCGTCGACCCTCGCCGAGGGCGCCTCCGGACGCGCGATCGTCACGGCCTCCCGCAGCCGCGCCAGCGCCGGCGCCTCCACCACGCGCGCCGCGTGCCCGAGCAGGTGCTCGTCGATGCGGATCGGCGGCGGGTCCGGCAGCGGCGGCCGCGGGATCACCTCGCGCGCGCGCAGCACGTCCTCGATCGTCGGTCGGCGCAGCCACGGCAGGTAGCCGCGGCGCTCGATCCGCCAGCGCAGGTAGAAGTCGATGTCGAAGCGCGGCACCCACACGCAGAAGCGGCCGCACTCGTCCGTCGTCACCGTCGCAAGCTTCTCCCGCCGGATCGTGATCGGGCACAGCCACGAGTAGAACGAGCCCCCCGGCGACCACGCGAGCACGCTGATGTCGGTGTCGTACACGGTCACCGTCGCGAAGGGCACCGGCAGCTCCTGCCCGCTCGCGTCGGCCTTCACGACCTGGCCGCAGATCCGACGGAAGATGAGGAGCTTCGGATCGACGATCCGGCCCAGCCGCGGGCTGATCTCGGCGAGCGACTTCCCCGCCAGCTCGGCCGCTGGGAGCGACGAGAGGGCGGCGAGCCGGCCGGCCTGGCGCGAAGTGAGGACGTGCTTCTCGGGATCATTGCTGACCCCCGGGAACCTTGCGGGATGATCGGGCATTGGCTACCTCCTGCGCCGTCGCGGGCGCGTGCTCCTCATAGACTCTCCCGCCCCGCCGCGGGGCGGCAATCCCTTCGCGTCGCCGCGCAGAAGCGACCGGCGCGCGCATCGGCGCCGCGCGAGATGGCCCCTCGAACAGGTCGAGAGCTGGGGCCCAGGGGCCTCACTCGTAGCGGAGCGCCTCGATCGGCCGCAGCTTCGCGGCCTTCCGCGCCGGCACGACCCCGAAGATCACGCCGACCAGCACCGAGACCACCAGCGCGAGCGCGGCGCCCTGCGCCGGGAACACGAAAGGAACCTTGAGCGCACGGCTCAGCCCCATCGCCCCCGCGGTCCCGATCGCCGCCCCGAGCAGACCGCCCGCCGACGAGAGCACCACCGCCTCGACCAGGAACTGGCGCAGGATGTCGCTCGAGCGCGCCCCGACCGCCAGGCGCACCCCGATCTCCCGCGTCCGCTCGGTGACCGACACCAGCATGATGTTCATGATCCCGATCCCGCCGACCACCAGCGAGATCGCGGCCACGCTCGCCAGCAGCGTCGTCAACACCCCCGTGATCGACCCGAGCAGATCCTGGATCTCCCGCAGGTCGCGGACGCTGAAGTTGTCCTCGTCACCCGCGCGGATCCGCCGGCGCTCGCGCATCAGCGCCTCGATCTGCCGCTTCGCCTCCGCCGTCCGCTCCTCGGAGACCGCCGACACCATCAGGGTCGCCAGGTGATCGTCGCCCGCGATCCGCCGGGCGAAGGTCGAGTGCGGCACCATCACGTGGTCGTCCTGGTCCTGCCCGAAGGTCGACACCCCCTTCGCCTGGGTCACCCCGACCACCGCGCAGGTCATGTCGTGGAGGCGCAGCTCGGCCCCGATCGGGTCTTGCCCCGAGAACAGGTCGTCCGCCACGCTGTGGCCGATCACGCAGTTCTTGTGGGCCATGCGCTCGTCCTCCTCGCCGAGCAGGCGGCCCCGCTCGGCCTGCCAGCCGCGCAGCGCGAAGAAGTCCCCGACGACCCCCTGCAGCGACGTGGTCCGGTTGCGTTCGCCGACGACCGCCCGGATCGAGCGGCTGCTCGCCCCCGCCACGTAGCGCGCCGCCGGCACGTCGCGGCGGATCGCCTCGAGGTCCGCGAGCGTGAAGGTCGGCGCCCCCCGCATGTTGCCGCCGAAGTCGCCGCGGTCACCGCTGCCGGGGATCACCACCAACATGTTGCTCCCGAGCCCCGCGATCTCCCCGGTCACCCGCGCCGTCGCGCCCTGCCCGACCGCCTGCATCATGATCACCGCGGCCACCCCGATCACCACCCCGAGCGTCGTCAGCAGCGAGCGCATCTTGTTGCGCGCGAGCGCCCGCAACGCCAGACGCATGGTCATCTCGAGCTTCACGTGGCCGCCTCCTGCCGCCGGTCCTCGACGATCTCGCCGTCGCGGAAGACCACGTGCCGCGGCGCGTAGGCGGCGATGTCGCGGTCGTGCGTCACCATCACGATCGTCAGCCCGAGCTCCGCGCGCAGCCGGACCAGCAGCTCCATGATCTCCCGGCCCGTCCGCGAGTCGAGGTTGCCGGTCGGCTCGTCCGCCAGCACCACCTCCGGGCGACCGACCAGCGCGCGGGCGATCGCCACCCGCTGCTGCTGCCCGCCCGAGAGCTCGCTCGGGGTCGCCCGCTCGCGCCCCGCCAGCCCGACCGCCGCCAGCGCCTCCCGCGAGCGCCGCTCCCGCTCTCGGCGCCCCAGCCCGCCGTAGATCAGCGGCAGCTCGACGTTCTCCGCCGCCGAGGTCCGGCGCAGCAGGTTGAAGCCCTGGAACACGAAGCCGAAGCGCTCGTTCCGCAGCCGCGCCAGCACGTCCGCGTGCAGCGCCTGCACCTCCACGCCCTCCACCCGGTAGCTCCCGGTGGTCGGCGCGTCGAGCAGCCCGAGGATGTTCATGCAGGTCGACTTCCCCGAGCCCGACGCCCCGAGGATCGCCACGAGCTCGCCGGCCGAGATGGCGAGGTTGACCTCGCGCAACGCCGTGAAGGCCGCCTCGCCGTGGCCGAAGATCTTGGTCACGCCGCGCATCGAGAGCAGCGGCGTCGTCGCCTCGCCCGTCACGCTCGCCCGCACCTCTCACCCGACGCCGTGGCGAGGGGGCGCACGGAGCGAGGACCGACTCCGTACCGATCCGTCACGAACACGTCCCTGGCCTCCCCTCCGCGGCCACGCGCGCACCCGAGCTTGATCGGCAACCTCCGCGACCGACCCCGCTCAGCGTGGTCGTTCGGCGGATCGACATGGGTCAGTCGCGGCACCAGTGCCGGCACCAGTCCATCGCGATCCGTCCTGAGCGACTGCTCGACGTGCGCAGCGGCGACAAGCGGGGCCTCGGGCGATGCGCACGCCGCCGTCGTCACGCCGCCCGGGAGCCTTCGGGCCCCGCGTGCTCGCAGATCGACATGGGTCGGTCGCGGCACCGCTAGCCCTTCTTGCCCTTGACCGGGACCGGCGCGACCAGCACCCGCGCCCCCGCCTCGAGCGCCCCGCGGACCGCGGTGTGGGAGCCGTCCGAGATCCCGAGCTCGAGCGGGACGAAGCGCGGCGCGCCGCCCTCGTCGACGAACACTCCGCGGGCGCTGCCGCGGGCCTCCTCCAGCCCCGGCGGCGTGAAGCGCAGCGCCGCGTTCGGCACCTTCAGCGTCGAGGGCTCCTCCGCCGTCACGATCCGCAGCGACGCCGTCATCCCCGGACGCAGCTTCAGGTCCGGGTTCTCGACCTCGATCACCGCCTCGTAAGTGACCACGTTCTGCACGATCTGCGGCGCGTTGCGCAGCTCCGTCAGCTTCCCCGCGAAGGTCTCGTCGGGGAACGCGTCGACCGTGAAGCGCCCCGCCTGCCCGACCTTCACCTGCCCGACGTCCGCCTCGTCGATCGCCGCCATCACCTGCATCTTCGTCAGGTCCTCCGCCAGCTGGAAGAGCTCCGGCGCCTGCAGCGCCGCCGCCACCGTCGCCCCCGGCTCGACCGCCCGCCGGATCACCACCCCGTCGATCGGCGAGCGGACCTCGGCCCGCGACAGGTTCGTGTCCGCCAACGCGTCGCTCGCCCGCTGCAGCGAGATCTGCGCCTTCGAGCTCGCCACCCGCGCGGTCGCCTGCTCCGCCGCCGACACCGCCGCGTCGCGCTCCGCCGCCGACACCATCCCGCGGTCGAAGAGCTCGACGACGCGGTCCCGCTCGTGCTCCGCCTGCTTCGCCGCGACCTCCGCCTCCCGCAGGGCCGTCTTCGCCACCCGCAGGCCCGCGTGCGCCTGCTCGTCCTGCGCGCTCAGGGTCGTCGTGTCGAAGCGAGCCAGCACCTGCCCCTTGCGCACGCGGTCGGTGTAGTCGACCTCGACGCTGGCGATCCGCCCCGAGATCTCGGCGCCGACCGAGA
>CAZMML010000279.1:0-4068 GCA_964567335.1 uncultured Nannocystis sp.
CCCCCGAAGCCGCCGGAGAAGCGCCCGGCGGTGGTCGTGCCGGCGCCGGCGGTGGCGTCGCCGGCGCGCAGCGAGAGCGGCGCCAAGAAGCGCCGGGGCTGGCACGACGAGGTCTTCGGCGACTTCTACGCCTCGATCAGCCCGATCGACGCGGACGCCAGCGCCGACCTCGATGTCGCCTTCGTGCAGAAGTCGCTCGACCTCGTCAGCGGGCAGCGCCTCCTCGACGTCGGCTGCGGCGACGGGCGCCACGCGGTGGGCTTCGCCAAGCTCGGCCTCGACGTCACCGGCCTCGACAGCTCGATGTCGCAGCTCCTCCGGGCCGCGCGCCGCAACGAGGCGAGCCGCTTCAACTTCGACATCCTCCACGGCGACATGCGGGCCCTCCCGCGCGATCGGGCCTACGACGTCGTGACGTGCCTCGGCACGAGCTTCGGCTACTTCGAGTCCGACGAGCAGAATCGACAGGTCCTTCAGGACATGGTCGAAGTGCTCAAGCCCGGGGGTCGGCTGGCGCTGCAGGTGCTCAACCGCGACTACATCATGGGCGTGCTGCCCTGCCGCTCGTGGTGGCAGGGGCGCGGCTGCCTCGTGCTCGACGTCGCGGACATGAACTTCTTCTACGGCCGGATCCGCGTCCACCGCACGGTCGTGTTCGAGGACGGCCGTCAGTTCGAGCACCACATCTCGATCCGCGCCTACTCGGTCGCGGAGCTCGGGCGCATGCTGACGCAGGCGGGTGCGCGCGTGGTGGAGGTCTCCGGCGGCCGCGACACGCGGGGCCGCTTCTACGGCGCCTCCTCGCCGGAGGTCTGGATCTTCGCGCGGCGCGAGGACGGCTGAGCGATCCGAGCGTCCGCGGGCAGGACAGCGGTGTCATGGAATGACACCGCTGCCCTGGCAGTTTGGATCTCGTGCGTCGTGTGCGCCCAGCCGAGGAGGAAGGTCACAAGCGCGGGCGCCGCGTTGATCTGGACGCGGGCTTCGTTCGTACCCAGGTTGGTGAAATCATGTGGAACGTGCGTTCCCCGGGGCGTCAAGAGGTTCTGACGAACCGATGTGTGAGGGTTAGCGCGTCGTCGATCACCTCTCATCGAGGAGTATCCTCATATGAGGAAGGTGCTGAAACTTTGACAGGTGCAGAGCGTACGAAATGGCTTCGAGAAGCGTCTGACCTGTGTCGGACCCCACTGATCCCGCCGACCCTCGAACGTCACTACCCAACACGCGTATCCAGTTTTCATACCCGATCGCGCACCACACGCACCGCGCGATGACGAAAACTCCCATAACTATTTCTTGGCCCGATTCTTGATCGTGATCAAACCAACGAGGTCGAACATGGCACGCCGCAAAGTCACCCGTGGAGCCCCCCCCAAGCTCGCTCGCGCTCGCGCTCGCACGACGCCGGTGACCGCGACCCCGCGTCCGGCGGCGGCCCCGGCGAAGGCGCGCAAGACGACCAACCGCGGCGAGGACGGCGAGGAGGCGGCCAACGACGAGTCGCCGAACTTCCTCGGCGTCTACTTCCGCGAGATGGCTGGCCTTGGGGTCATGCGCCCCGCGGAGGAGCTGGAGATCGCCACCCGGATCGCCCGCCTGCGCCGCGCCTTCTGGGCCGCGATGTTCATCTACCCGCCCTTCGTCGAGGCGATCGCCGATCTGATCGGCGCCCGCTTCACCGAAGAGGACGTGCCGCGTCGCGAGCTCGAGGCGGTCCGGGTCGCCGCCCGCAACATCCGCGAGCGCGACACCCGGCAGAGCCGGGCGGACTACGAGGCCGCGTGCAGCACCCTCGTCGAGCGCATGTCGGAGGTCGACCTCGACGGCGTGATCCCGGAGATCCTGCTCGTGGACCTCGAGGCGCTCGAGGCCGGGAAGCGCGAGGGCCTGAGCCTGCAGGTCAACGCGCCGCGGCAGGGCAGCAAGCCCTTCGAGATCTACGTGCAGCGGGTCCGCGGCGCCCACGTCGCGCTCCGCGACGCGAAGAACGCCTTCGTCAAGGCCAACCTCCGGCTCGTGGTCTCCATCGCCAGGCGCTTCAACCACGGCCGCATGCCGCTCCAGGACCTGATCCAGGAGGGCAACATCGGCCTGATGAAGGCGGTCGACCGCTTCGATCACCGCAAGGGCTTCCGCTTCTCGACCTACGGGTCGTGGTGGATCCGTCACGCGATCAGCCGGGCGATCGCCGACAAGGGCCGCGAGGTCCGGCTGCCGGTGCACATGATCGACGCCCACCACCGCCTCAGCAAGGCGCGCCGCGAGTTCGAGATCATCAACGGCCGTGAGCCCGGGATCGAGGAGCTGGCCCAGCAGTCGGGGCTCCCGAGCGAGAAGATCGAGCGCATGGGCACCGTGATCTTCGAGCAGGCGATCAGCCTCGATCGCCAGGTCTCCGAGGAGGACGGCCGCCGCGTCGTCGACTTCATCGAGGACTCGGAGTCGGTCGCGCCGGGCGAGAGCCTTGAGGCCGAGGCGCTCAGCGAGCAGGTCCGGGAGGTGATCACGCAGCTCCGCCCGATCGAGGCCGACATCCTGCGCAAGCGCTTCGGCCTCGACGACGACGGCGACGAGCGCACGCTGAAGGAGATCGGCGAGCTCTACTCGCTCTCCCGGGAGCGCATCCGGCAGCTCCAGGAGCAGGCGCTCGGCAAGATCCGCCGCGAGCTCAAGCGCCGCGAGGTCGTCTGACCGCCTCCGCACAGGCGGCGCACGCGCTATAGTCCCGGCGTGCGTGTCCGACTGCTCGTCCTCGCCGCGCTCGCGGCGTGCTCCTCCGAGGGACTCCACCTCGACGTCGCCGAGGGCGACGCGGACGGCGGGCAGCTCGTCCGGATCGTCGGCGCGGGTCTGATGGAGCACGGCCCCGCGGTCGTGTACTTCGGGGTGCGCGCGGCGAAGGCGGTCGTCCTCGAGGACGACCGCCATATCGCGGTGAAGACGCCCGCGGCCGAGGCCTTCGGTGTGGTCGACGTCCGCGTCGAGTTCGCCGACGGCACGGCCGAGGTGCTGCCCGCGGCGTACACCTACGTGCAGATCGGCGGCAAGCCGCTCCGTCCGAGCATGTTCCAGCCCGGCGACACGCCGATCCCCGAGGCGCGCTAGCCCGTTCGCCGCGACCCCTTCGGCCGGCGCTACTCAGCCTCGCGGACGTGGAAGAGCTGCTGGCCGATCAGGAGCAGCGAGCCGAAGGGGACGGTGCTCCCGCTGCGCACGCGCAGATAGGTGCCGTTCGACGAGCCGCGGTCCTCGAGGAAGACGCCCGAGTCGTCGCCGATGACCCGGCAGTGCAGGCTCGAGACGTAGCCGTCGCTGGGGAAGGTGAGGTCGCCGCGTTCGCGGCCGACGATGAACTCGGGCTCGACGATCGGGACGGCCTCGCAGGGGCGGCCGCCGTCGACGAGGACGCTGATCCGCGCCCAGTAGCCCGGGTTCGGGCTGCCCATGCGCTCGGTCCCGTCGCCGAGCGCCTCGGCCTCGGGCAGGTCCTCGTAGAAGAGCAGCTCTTGCCCGACGCGGAAGGTGTCGCCGTGGTGCAGCTCGATCCGCCCCTCGATCTTCCTGTACACGCCGTTGACGGGGCTGAGGTCGTCGACGCGCACGCCGTCCTGGACGACGGTGAAGGCGCAGTGCTTCGGGTTGAGGTAGTAGTCCTGATCGAAGGGCGCGCCGGAGTCGCGGCCGAAGGGGATCGGCCCGTCCTCGAGATCGATGGTGCCGCCGTCGCTGCCGTCCTCGCGCAGGAGGTGGAGCGCGGCGCGGAGCTTCGGCGCGGCGCGGACGGGCGCGGGTTTGGGGGTCGGAGGCTGCGGCGTGACGGGCGTCGGCGCCACCGAGGGCGGTCCGAGTCGATTGCCGCAGCGACCGCAGAACAGGAAGCCCTGGGGGTTCACCATCCCGCAGCTCGAGCAGCCGGTGGAGCCATCGACCGCGGCGGGCTTCGCCGTCGCGGGCTGGGCCGCGGCGGGCTTCGCCGTCGCGGGCTGGGCCGCGGCGGGCTGGGCCGCGGCGGGCTGGGCCGCGGCGGGCTGTACGCCGAGGGTCGGCGCGGCCGAAGGGCGGGCC
>CAZMML010000279.1:4078-5521 GCA_964567335.1 uncultured Nannocystis sp.
TCCCACTGGCCGCCCGTCGCCAGCCAGTCACTCCCGAGCTCGCTCCGCTCGAAGGAGGTGTGAAGACGGTGCCGCCCGGGGTGCTCACGGGCGGTGTGATCACGGTGCCGCTGGGCGCCTTCGCTGCCCCCGGGGCGCCGCCTGGCAGGCGCGCGCCGCACCCGAGGCAGAACTTGTAGTGGTCCTGGTTCTCCTTGCCGCAGTTCGGACAGATGATCACGACCGGTCCCTCGTGGTGTGCTTAGGAGATCTCGACGCGCAGGAGCTGCTGGCCGATGAAGATGTAGTCGCCGTGGAAGAGCTCCATGGCCCCCTTGATCCGGACGAAGGTGCCGTTGCGCGAGCCCGTGTCGGTCAAGATGATGTGGTGCGAGTCCGAGGCGGCGTCGAGGCGCGCGTGGCGGCCTGAGATGAAGCGGTCGGCCGGGAAGTTGAGGTGGTTGCTCTCGCGCCCCATCGTCAGCGCCGTTCCCTGGGCCGAGAGGATCCGGCCCTCGCCGCCGCCGGCGAGGAGCTGGACGACGCGGAAGCGGGCGTCGGGCCGCGGGCTCGAGTAGCTGTAGGTGTTGTTGGCGTCCGGGCCCGGCTCCGCGAAGGGGGCGCTGTCGAGGCGCAGGAGCTGCTCGCCGACGAGGAAGCAGTCGCCGTGATCGAGCGCGACCGGCGACTTGATCCGGACGAAGACGCCGTTGACGCTGCCGAGATCCTTCACGAAGAGGCGGTTGCCTTGCACGCTGAAGAGCGCGTGCTCGGGGCTGAGGAAGAAGTCCTCGTTGAACTTGATCTCGCCGCTGCTGCGCCCGACGACGTGGTTGGTCGCGCTGAGGTGGTAGGTGACGCCGTCGCCGCCCTCGCCCTTGATGACGACCAGACGGGGGACCACCGGCTGCTGCTGCAGCGCGCCGAAGAACATCGTCTTGGCGGCGGGCTTGGCCTGCTGCGGACCCTCGAGCGCGGCGCCGGTGGCGGCGTTGAAGCGCGGCTGGGCGCCCGCGGCGGGGCGAGGTCCCGAGCCTGGGGCCGGGGCCGGGGCCGGGGCCGGGGCCGGGGCCGGGGCCGGGGCTCGGGACGCCGCGCCCGCGACCTGCTGCACCGGCAGCGGGACCGTCGGCATCTTGGTGGTGGTCGCGGGCGTGATCGTGGCCGGCACCGCGGCCGAGGGGGTGACCACGGGCGCAGCGGGCCCGAGTCGGCTGACCACGGGCGTGGCCGCGGCGATGTTGGCGATCACCGCCGCGGGCGCGACCGGGTGCGGCGCGAGGACGCCGGCACAGCGGTCGCAGGTGACGGCCCGCAGCTGGTTGAGCTGTCCACACACCGAACAGGCGAGGCCCAGTTCCATGACCTGCAAATCCTCATCCGCGCCCGGCCTCCTTGTCAACGCGCGATGCGGCGGGGCCGGGCGGCGGGACGGGGACGGGCCCCGTGATGAGCGGACGCAGG
>CAZMML010000280.1:0-5511 GCA_964567335.1 uncultured Nannocystis sp.
GCGGGAGCGGGTCATCGCCGGGGGAGGGACGTGACCCGCCCCCCTCGACCCCGAGAACCTCGTCGTCGTCGGACACCCCTGGCACCCGAGCTGCAAGGCGCGGCTCGGCATGCGCCGCTGGGAGCTCCTCCGCCACGCGCCCGAGCAGCTCGCGCAGGCGCCGGTCGCCGCCGTCGATCTGCGCGCCGATCGCGTCGCGCTCGCCGGCCCCTTCGCCGAGCTCACCGGCCCGCTCTTCCCGCCCTCGCCCGCGGGCTGGGTCCGCCTCCCGGTCCACGCGCTCCAGCTCCGCCGCCTGCCCCGCCTGCTCGGCGCGGCGTGGGGGACCGAGGTCCGCCCCGCCGCGGCGGCGCCGCTGCCCGCGCGGGCGCTGCTCAGCCTGCGCACCGTCAGCCTCGCCAGGCACCCGCTGCACCTCAAGCTCGCGGTAGACATCCACACCACCAGCGCGCGGCGCCAGGTCTCCCCCCAGTCCGTGGTCAACGGTCCGCGCCTGGCGGCGCTGCTCGACGAGATCGCCGCCGCCGACCCACTGACCCGCCGCGGCCTGCGGATCTGGCCCGACGTCGCGGCGGCGGGGCTCGCCCCCGACGCCGGCCCCCTCGCGGGTCAGCTCGGGGTCATCGTCCGCCCGGCCCCCGACGCGCTCGTCGCCAGTCTCCGCCCGTCCTTCGCGCCAGGTCTCTCCGGACAGGACCCCGAGCTCCTCGTCTGCGCCGCGCTCGGCGAGCGCCGGCCGGGCGCGGGGCCCCTCCTCCACGAGCTCAGCGCGGGCTACCCCGGCGATCGACGCGCCCGGCTCGCGGCATTCGCCCGCGACTACGTCGCGCTGCTCGTCCCCCCGCTGCTCCGCCTGCTGACCGCGCACGGCGTCGCCCTCGAGGCGCACCTGCAGAACACCCTCCTCGTGCACGCCGGGCGCCCGCAGGGCTTCCTGATCCGCGACCTCGGCGGGATCCGCGTCCACCGCCCGCGCCTGCGCCGGACCGGCCGCGACGTCGAGCTCCTCCCGGGCTCCTTCACGATCACCGACGACCTCGCCGAGGCGCAGGGCAAGTTGATGCACACCCTGCTCCACGCCCACCTCACGGCGCTCTTCGGCTGGATCGAGGACGCCGGCGGGCCCCCCTGCGAGGACCTCTGGGCGCTCGCGCGGGCGGCCCTCGCGGAAGCCCTCGACGCCTGGCGCCGCGAGCCCGCCCTGGTCCGCGCCTGCGCCGAGGACCGCGCCTTCTTCTTCGCCCCGACCTGCCGCGCCAAGGCGCTGTGGACGATGCGCGTCGACCAGCGCAGCTCCGACTACGCGTACATCACGGTCGACAACGTCCTCGCGGACGCTCGCGCCTCCGGGTGAGCGGGCGTCCGCGTCCGCGCGGCGGCCAGGGGCGCTCGCGCCCGCGCGCTCGCCAAGGCGGGGGCCTGCGGCTATCCTCGCCGCCGACCGACATGCCCCGCGCGCTCATCTTCTCGACGCCCGAGTACGACTACCTCAAGGCCGCGCTCTGCGCGGGCGGCGGGCACGAGGCCGGCGTCCTCTACCGCTCGCACTTCCCCGACGGCGAGCGCTACCTGCGGATCGAGTCGCCGGTGGCCGGCCGCGACGTCGTCCTCGTCGGCGGCACGATCAGCGACGCCGCGGCGCTGACCCTCTTCGACCTCGCCTGCGCCGCGGTCCACTACGGCGCGCGGCGCCTGACCCTCGTGATCCCCTACTACGGCTACGCCACCATGGAGCGGGCGACCCGGCCCGGCGAGGTCGTCACCGCGAAGACGCGGGCCGAGCTCTTCTCGGCGATCCCGCCGGCCTCCTACGGCAACCGCGTGCTCCTGCTCGACCTCCACAGCGAGGGGATCCCGCACTACTTCGAGGCCGGGCTGGTCGCCACCCACATCTACGCCAAGCCGATCCTGCGCGAGCTGATCCGCGAGCTCGGGCGCGGGGAGGACTTCGTGCTCGCCGCCACCGACGCCGGCCGCGCCAAGTGGGTCGAGTCGCTCGCCAACGACGTCGGCGTCGACGCCGCCTTCGTCTTCAAGCGCCGCCTCGACGGCGCCCGCACCGAGGTCACCGCCACCTTCGCCCAGGTCGCCGGCAAGCGCGTGCTGCTCTACGACGACATGATCCGCACCGGCGGCTCGCTCCTCGGCGCCGCCGACGCCTACCTGCGCGCGGGCGCGACCAGCCTCGCCGCGATCGCCACCCACGGCGTGTTCCCCGGCGACTCCTTCGAGCGCCTGCGCGCCTCGGGCCGCTTCACCGACATCGCCTGCACTGACAGCCACCCCCGCGCCCTCGAGCTCGCGCCCGCGGGCCTGCGGGTCGCGAGCGTCGCGCCGCTGCTGCTCCCGCACCTCGCCCCCGCCGCCCCCTAGAGACCTGTCCCAGGAGTCACCTCATGCACCTCGTCCGCGTCGGCGCCGCCGCCCTCAACCAGACGCCGCTCGACTGGAACGGCAACCAGGCGCGGATCGTCCGCGCGATCCGCGCCGCCAAGGCCGCCGGCGTCGCCGTGCTCTGCCTGCCCGAGCTCTGCATCACCGGCTACGGCTGCGAGGACGCGTTCTTCAGCCGGGGCACCGTGCTGCAGGCGTGGCGCGTGCTGCAGGAGGTCCTGCCCGAGACCGCCGGGCTGGTGGTCGCGCTCGGCCTGCCGGTGATGCACCGCGGCGTCAACTACAACGCCGCCTGCCTGGTCGCCGATGGTCAGGTCGTCGGCCTCGCCGTCAAGCGCTTCCTCGCCGGCGACGGGATCCACTACGAGCCGCGCTGGTTCAAGGGCTGGCCCGCGGGCAAGGCGATCCAGTGGAAGCACGAGGGCCGCACCTACCCGCTCGGCGACCTCCTCTTCGAGGTCGGCGGCCTCCGGATCGGCTTTGAGATCTGCGAGGACGCGTGGGTCCCGGGTCGGCCGGGCCCCGAGCTCGCGGCCCAGGGCGTCGACATCATCCTGAACCCGAGCGCGAGCCACTTCGCCTTCGGCAAGCACGAGGTCCGCAAGCAGATCGTCCTCGACGCCTCGCGCACCTTCGGCGCCACCTACATCTACTCCAACCTGGTCGGCAACGAGGCCGGGCGGGTCATCTACGACGGCGAGTGCCTGATCGCCTCCGCCGGCCAGCTCAAGGCCGAGGGCCCCCGCCTCGGCTTCGACGAGGTCTACCTCACCAGCGCCGTGATCGACGTCGACCTCGTGCGCATGACCCACGCGCGCACGACCTTCGCCCCGGCGGTCGACGACGGCTCGCGCCCGGTCGCCCGCCACGAGGTCCAGCTCCCCACCGCCGAGCTCCCGTCCGCCGGACCCTCCCCCGCCCCCGCGTGGCTCGACGACAAGCGCGAGGAGTTCGCGCGCGCCGAGGCGCTCGCGCTCTTCGACTACCTGCGCAAGAGCCGGTCCCGCGGCTTCGTCGTCTCGCTCAGCGGCGGCGCCGACTCGGCCGCGGTCAGCTACCTGATCTACTTGATGGCCGCGCTCTCGATCCAGGAGCTCGGCGCCGCGGCGGTGTGCGAGCGCCTCCGCGTCGGCCCGGCCGCGGACGCCCGCGCCCTCGTCGGCGCCCTGCTGACCTGCGTCTACCAGGCGACCGCCCAGAGCGGCGAGGTCACCCGCGACGCGGCGCGCGCCGTGGCGGCCGCGATCGGCGCCCAGTTCTTGCTCTTCGACGTCGACCCCTTCGTCCGCGGCTACATCGGCATGGTCGAGCGGGCGATCGGCCGCGAGCTCTCGTGGGAGCGCGACGACATCCCGCTGCAGAACATCCAGGCCCGCGTGCGCGCGCCGGGCGTGTGGCTGGTCGCAAACCTCAAGGGCGCGCTCCTGCTGGCGACCAGCAACCGCAGCGAGGCCGCGGTCGGCTACGCGACCATGGACGGCGACACCTGCGGCGGCCTCTCGCCGATCGCCGGCATCGACAAGGCGTTCCTGCGCGAGTGGCTCCGCTGGGTCGAGGTCGCCGGGCCCACCGGCGTCGGCCCGCTGCCGGAGATGCGCGTCATCAACGTGCAGCAGCCGACCGCCGAGCTGCGCCCGCCGGGCGCCCACCAGACCGACGAGGACGACCTGATGCCCTACCCCGTCCTCGACGCCATCGAGCGCGCCGCGATCCGCGACAAGCTGACCCCGCGCGAGTGCTACCGCGTGCTCGGCACCCGCTTCCCGCAGTACGACCCGAACACGCTGCTGACCTGGACGGTCCGGTTCTTCCGCCTGTGGAGCCAGAACCAGTGGAAGCGCGAGCGCTACGCCCCGAGCTTCCACCTCGACGACGAGAACCTCGACCCGAAGACCTGGTGCCGCTTCCCGATCCTCTCGGGCAGCTACGAGCGGGAGCTCGCCGAGCTCGACGCCGAGCTCCCGCCGCGCTGACCCCAGGCGCCGCGTGGTACCCTGGCGCGATGAGCGCCCGCGACGCCTGGGTCCACGCCTTCCCGCTCGCCGACCTCGAGGTCGGCGCGGCCCGCCTCTTCGCCCGCGATCACCACCGGATCGCCGTCTTCCGCACCGGCCCCGAGCAGGCCTACGCGGTCGACAACCGCTGCCCGCACGAGGGCTACCCGCTCGTCCGCGGCTACGTCAAGGACTGCGTGGTCACCTGCCTCTGGCACAACTTCAAGTTCGACCTCCGCGACGGCCGCTGCCTGATCGGCGACGAGCACGTCCGTAGCTACCCGCTGCGGATCGTCGAGGGTCGGATCGAGCTCGACCTCGCGGACCCCGACCCTGGCGAGGAGGTCGCGCGCCTCCTCGCCGGCCTGGGAGGCGCCGCCTTCGAGCGCAAGCTCGGCCAGATCGCCCGCGACCTCGTGCGCCTGCTGCAGCTCGGCGCGGCGCCGGCCGAGATCGCCGCCGCCGCCGCCCGCTTCGACGCCGAGCACACCGACTACGGTACCACCCACGCGCTCCCGGTCGCCTGCGACGTCCTCGCCCTCGCGCCCGACTACCCCGGCGTCGACGCGGCGCTTCCGCTGCTGCAGCCCTTCGACCTCGCCAGCGAGTCGCACCTCCGTCGCCCCGCGCGCGTCGCCGCCGCCTCGATCGACCCCGGCGACGACCCCGCGCGGGCCGGCGCCCGCCTGCGCGACGCGGTGGAGGCCGAGGATGTCGAGCGCGCCGAGGGTCTGACCCGCGGCGCGCTCGCTCGCGGCTGGGGCCCCCAGGTCCGACAGCCCTGTCTCTAACCCCTCAGCAGCGATCACTTACTCGACTTCGGCCACGCGCTGATCTACCAGGTCAAGATCTTCGACCTCCTGGCCGCGATCGGCTGGCGCCACGCGGACCCGCTGCTGCCCGCGCACGTCCTGCGGATCGTGAACGCCACCCGCGAGGAGCTGGTGCCGGAGTGGAAGTGGCTCCGCGACGCCCTCGACGCCCGCGCCGACCGCCTGCCCGGCTGGTTCGCGGCCAACGACCACGGCGCCCGCGCCCGCGCGGCCGACCTCGAGGATGCCCTCGTCTCCGGCGAGCGCGACGCGATCCTCGCCGCCTGGACCCGCGGCCTCGACGAGGGGCT
>CAZMML010000281.1:0-5510 GCA_964567335.1 uncultured Nannocystis sp.
GACGACGACGACGACGACGACGACGACGACGACGACGACGACGACGACGACGACAACGACGACGACGACGACGACGACGACGACGACGACGACGACGACGACGACGACGACAGCAGCGGCCCGCGGGTCGCCGACTGGGAGTCGAAGCAGTTCCCGCGTCACGACGCCGTGCTCGTCCAGATCATCGAGGCCGCGCGCCGCCTCTCCGACGACCGCACCCTCCAGACCCTCCTCCCCGGCCTCCGTTGGGCCCGCGGCAAGGAGGTCGACCCCGCGCTCGCCCCGCTGTGGACCTACCCCAAGCCCGAGCTCGCGGCGAAGGCCACCGAGGCCCTCGGCTGGCGCCTGCGCAAGCGCGCCGGCCCGGCCGAGCCCCTCCTCGCCGCCCTCAAGTCGAGCGACAGCAACGTCTCCTTCCTCGCCGCCGAGGGCCTCGCGCTCGGCGGACGCGGCGAAGGCGTCAGCATCCTGCTGACCAGCGTCGACCTGATCCCCGACATCGACCTGCGCAAGCGGGCCGTCCGCGCGCTCGGCGAGCTCGCCGACCTCCGCGCCCTCGACACCCTCCTCCGCCTCGTCTCCGACGACGGCCACGCCCTCCAGGAGGAGGCCGCCGAGGCGATCGGTCACATGGGCAAGGCCAGCGAGTCGAACCCCGCGCAGGCCCAGCGGATCTTCGGGATCCTCTCGCGCCTCGCCAAGGGGAGCGTCGGCGTCGCCCGGCGCGCCCTCACCGGCCTGCGCTTCTTCGGCACCCTCGAGGCCTGGGACCTGATCCGCAGCCGCCTCAAGGACGACGACTGGCAGATCCGCCAGACCGTCGCCCGCCTCCTCGAGCACTGCGCCGACCCGACCACGGCCGACCTGCTCACCGCCCGCCTCCTCGAGGAGCGCTACGCCGCGCCGGCCCAGGCCCTCGCCTACAGCCTGCGCAAGCACCACGGCCCCGACTCGCTCGAGCCGGACTACGCCTTCGTCCTCAGCTACCACGCCGGCCTCGAGCGCGACCTCATGACGCGCCTGCGCGACAAGGGCGACCCCGGCCGCCTCTTCGGCCTCCTGCCCAAGCTCCAGCGCCAGGACCTCTTCCTCACCCCGCTGGTCCAGATCCTCACCAACCGCATCCCGCTGCCCGTCGACGCCGCCGCGCCGCACCTCAGCATCGCCCACCCGCGCACCGCGATGGTCGCCGCGCAGGTGGTCGGCCGCGCCGGCCCGGCCGCCAGCAAGCACAAGGACGCCCTCGTCGCCGCCACCAAGGCCTACCGCGAGGCCTGGCTCGCCGAGTACAAGCGCCTCGTCCACGGCGAGAAGCACCGCCTCGGCGAGCTCGAGGCCCCCTACCTCGCGCTCCTCTGGGCCTGCGCCCGCCTCGACGTCGGCCGCGACGAGCTCGTCGCCGCCGCCTCGCTCGCCGCCGACGGCACCGCCCACGCCGCCCCCGGCCGCACCCTCCGCCGCCAGGCCCTCATCCACCTGGCCGCAGGGGCAGGCGCCGCCGCCGGCCTCAAGGCCCTCAAGACCGCCCTCACCGGCAGCGACAGCGAGCTCAGCGCCATCGCCGCCGCGGGCCTCGCCCAGCGCGAGGCCAAGCCCGCCGCCCTCGCCGCCGGCGCCCTCGACGACCCCGGCCCGCTCGCCCGACTCCTGTCTCGAGGGACAGATGGAGCCGCCGACGCGCTCCGCGGCGCCGCCGGCGACGTCCACCGCCAGGGCGTCGTGCTCCCGTGGCTCAGGGCCCCGGCCGACGTCCCCGCCCTCGTCAAGGCGCTGGGTGACCGCTCCGCCAGCGAGAACGCCCGCCTCGCCCTCGTCGAGGCGCTCGGCCGCAGCGGCGACGACGCCGCCCTCAAGGCGCTCGCCAAGCTCGGCGCCGACGACAAGGAGGACGAGGAGCTGCGCAAGGCCGCCTGGCGGGCGATCCGGCGCGGCAAGCGGCGCAAGCAAGACGCCGCCAGTCCGAAGACCCGCCGCAGCCGCTGGGAGGTGCAGCCGTGAGCGAAGAGACCAAAGAGCCCGAGTCGACCAAGCCCGAGGACCAGCTCGCGGACCCGCGGACCCCCGTCCGCCTCAGCTACGGCGGCTCCAGCCAGCTCGAGGCCGACGAGGCCGCCGCCCGCCTGAAGATCTTCGCCAACGCCGAGCGCCCGCCCGTCCGCGCCGAGGGCAGCCTCAAGCAGCCCCTCCTCGTCCGCGAGGCGCTCTCCGCCCTCTATGAGGTCGTGAGCTCCGACTTCCGTTATGTCCCCAAGGACAGGACGGCCTACCTCGCCTACCAGCGGCTCAAGAAGCAGACCGCCGGGCAGTCCGCCTGGCAGGCGCAGCAGGCCTACTTCGACTGGCTCGCGCGCAACGACCCCTCCGCCTGGGTCGTCCTCGACCCCGTCATCACCGTCCACCCGGACAAGCTCCTCTTCGAGGTCTTCTCCAAGGACGAGGGCGCCTACGCCCAGATGTCGCTCGACTGGTCCGCCGTCGAGCTCGCCGGCGAGCTCGGCCTCGGCACCACCAACATCGACTACAGCAAGGCGCTCTTCGACGGCGTGCAGCGGATCCGCAGCTACCGCCCGACCCGCCTCTCGATCGGCCGCGACGCCGTCGCGGTCGCCAGCGACGCCGCCCGTCCGCCCGTGATCGAGAAGTCGATCCAGATCCCCGACACCTGGCTCCGCGGCTTCCTGCAGGTCCAGGCCGCCGCGACCTTGCCGACGACCCTCGTCAAGATCGCCGCCATCGACCTCTACAACGTCCTCCGCCAGCTCCGCCTCAACGCCGACAAGAAGCAGGGCGGCCGCGGCGTCCGCGTCGAGCTCGTCCCCGGCGAGCCCCCGCGCCTGGTGCTCGAGCCCTGGGAGCTCGTCCTCCCGACCAGCGCCGGCCCCTACACAGGCCGCACGCCCGCGCTGATCCGGATCTGGGGCCGCCGCCGCCTCGGCCTCCTCCGCCGCCTGCTCCCCTTCGTCGAGTCCGTCGACATCCACCTCCTCGGCTCCGGCCTCCCCAGCTTCTACGTCCTCCGCGCCGGCCCGGTGACCTTCACCCTCGGCCTCTCCGGCTTCACCTCCGCCAACTGGTCGCAGGCCGTCGGCTTCGACCAGCTCCTCCCGCGTGACCGCGGCGAGGCAGCGGCCGCCGCCCTCACCGCGGTCCTCGACCGGCTCGGCAAGGTCCACGTCGCCTCCGCCGACGAGCTCGCCGCCGCGACCAAGAAGCCCCTCCCCGAGATCCGGGCCGCCCTCCAGCTCGCCTGTCAGCACGGTCAGGTCATGTACGACCTGTCCCAGGACCGCTACCGCCTGCGACCCCTGCTCGGCGGCGCGATCGACCTCGGCCGCCTCGTCTACCGCAACGCCCGCGAGAAGACCGCCCACGACCTCGTCGCCAAGGGCGCCGTCAAGATCGCCGCCGAGAACCGCGTCTACGGCGTCGGCCTCGAGCTCACCGGCAAGGTCTCCGTCGCCGCCGACCGCCGCGAGTACCGCCCGCAGCTCACCCTCGACGACGACGGCCGCGTCCGCGGCGCCGAGTGCACCTGCGCCTTCTACCGCAAGCACCGCCTCAAGGAGGGCCCCTGCGCCCACCTGATCGCCCTGCGGATCGCCCAGGCCCAGGAGGAGGAGCGCCGCCGCCAGGCCCGCGGCAAGGCCCGCGGCACGATCACCCTCGAGACCCGCACCTACGCCCGCCGCCGCGGCGACGCCGAAGAGGTCGTCCAGATCGCCCTCGACCGCCAGCGCCTCAAGCTCCGCTGGGGCCCCCGCAACACCAAGCTGCGGGTCCAGAGCTTCGTCTTCAGCTCGGTCGCCGAGGCCCGGGCTGCCTTCTTCGAGCGCGTCGATGACCTCGAGGCGCGCGGTTTCCTCGACGGGAGCGCGGGGTAAAGCACCATGGCAACGACCAACCGCATCGACTACGCCCGCATGCTCGACACCTGGCGCGCCGTCGAGGCCGCCGGCGGCCGCGACAAGTACATCGAGCAGCAGCTCAAGGAGAAGGGCTACCTCGTCGAGCGCAAGCCGACCGACGAGATGAGCAAGGCCGACCTCGAGCGCTACAAGAAGGCGCTCAAGGACGAGGCCGCCGAGAAGCGGCGCCTCTCCAAGGAGGCCTGGCTCGCCTTCAAGGCGTCGCACCTCGTCCACCTCGGCGAGGGCGTCTTCTGGAACGACCAGCTCGACCAGGACAAGTGGGACCTCCCCGGCGCCGAGGAGCGCCAGGCCGAGAACGAGCTGCCCAAGCTGGACAAGCCGAAGGAGCTCGCCGAGGCCCTCGGCGTCAGCATCGTCGACCTGCGCCAGCTCGCCTACCACCGCGACGCCGCGACCCGGCTCAACTACTACCGCTTCGAGATCCCCAAGCGCGACGGCTCCAAGCGCCCGATCTGGGCCCCGCACAAGAAGCTGAAGGCCGCCCAGCGCTGGATCTTGCGCGAGGTCGTCGAGCGCCTGCCGGTCCACGGCGCCGCCCACGGCTTCCTCCACGGCCGCTCGATCGCCAGCAACGCCGCCGTCCACCGCGACTCGAAGGTCATCCTCAAGGTCGACCTCAAGGACTTCTTCCCCACCGTCACCCTGCCGCGCGTCAAGGGCGTCTTCCGCAAGGCCGGCTACCGCGAGCAGATCGCCACCCTGCTCGCGCTGCTCTGCACCGAGTCGCCGCGCCAGGTCACCGAGGTGGAGGGCAAGACCTACTACCTCTCGCTCGGGCCGCGCTGCCTCCCGCAGGGCGCCCCGACCAGCCCCGCGATCACCAACACGCTCTGCCTCCGCCTCGACCGCCGCCTCCAGGGCCTCGCCAAGAAGCTCGGCTGGCGCTACACCCGATACGCGGACGACCTCACCTTCAGCCTGCCCGAGAACCACAAGGACAAGCCCCACGTCGGCTCCCTGCTCGGAGGGATCGCCCGGATCACCGCCGCCGAGGGCTTCACCGTCCACCCCGACAAGACCCGCTTCCACCGCTCCGGCGGCCGCCAGCAGGTCACCGGCCTGGTGATCAACGGCAAGGGCGGACCCCGCCCGCCGCGCGACTTCAAGCGCGACACCCGGGCCGCGATCCACAACATCAGCCGCGGCAAGCCTCTTAAAGAAGGTGAGACCTTGAGCAGCCTCGCCGGCCGCGTCGCGTACATCTACATGACCGACCGCAAGCTCGGGAAGCAGATGCTCGCCGCCCTCGCCAAGATCGCGGGTTAGCGCCCAGGCGCGCCCGTCCTCACGCTCCGCCGCCGTGCGCGGCGAGCCACGCCTCGGCCGCCTTCCGCTCCGGCTCCCACGCCTGTCCGCGCGCCGCGAACACCTCGCGCGCCGCGCGGGCGAAGCCGCGCGCCTCCTCGCTCGCCGCCCCCTCGCCCGCGAGCGCCCGCGCGAGCGCGAGCCGCGTCTCCGCCAGCTTCGGATAGTCCGCGTCGGCCGCCGCCGCGTAGCCAACCTCGGCCCGGCGCAGCAGCGTCGCCGCCTCGTCGAACTTCTTGCGCTCGATCAGCAGCTCGCCCAGCGCCCGCGCGGCGT
>CAZMML010000282.1:0-5507 GCA_964567335.1 uncultured Nannocystis sp.
AACCTGGCCCAGCGCCTCAAGGCCGCGGGGCTGGTCACGCTGGCGACCCCCTGGGACAATTACAGCCGCTTCTTCCGCAAGGGCACCGGCTTCGAGACCGGCTTCGACGAGTACACGGACGTCGAGGCCTACAAGTGGCGCGAGCCCGCCAGCGCCAAGGTCCTGGAGCTCGCGCTCGCGCAGCAGAAGCGCGCGAAGGGTCGGCGCTTCTTCCAGTGGATCCACCTCTTCGACCCCCACGAGTCGCGCGGCAAGCCGGAGGCCTACGCCGATCTCGTCGCCGCGCTGGTCGGCGCCGTCGGCGGCTTCCTCGACGAGCTCGAGCGCCGCGGCCTGCGCGATCGCACCGCGATCGTCCTCGTGGCCGACCACGGCGAGGCGCTCGGCGCCCACAACAACAAGACCCACGCGACCTCGCTCTACGACGAGCAGGTCCGCGTGCCGATGCTGATCTGCCTGCCCGGGCGCGCCGGCAAGGTGTTCCGCCGCCCCGTCTCGACGCTCGACGCGAGCGCGACGATCCTCGCGCTCGCGGGCGCGAGCCTCGAGGGGATCGACGGCGTCAACCTCCTGCCGCTGATCGAGCAGGACCGCTACCCCGAGCGGCGGCCGGTCGTGACCGAGCTGCACCGCTACCACTCGAACGAGGCGGTCCGCACCGTCGACCTCCAGGCGCTCGTCGTCGACCACTGGAAGCTGATCCGCGACGTCCTGCGCGACACCCTCGAGCTCTACGACCTCGAGGCCGACCCGGAGGAGCTGCGGAACGTGCTCTACGCCGAGCCCGAGACCGCCGAGGAGCTCGAGGGCATGCTCGACGCGCTGGTCGCCGGCCGGATCGATCCCGTCCCGCCCCGCCCCCTCTTCTCGAGCCGACCCGCCGCCTTCGAGGTCACCCGCGACAGCGCGCTGCTGTGGGCGCGCACCACCCTCCCGACCGAGATCCACTTCGAGCTCGCGACCCGCAAGGACTTCAAGGACCTCCGCAGCACCGAGCCGACCCGCGTCAGCGCCGAATCGGACTTCGTCCACACCGTCGAGGTCGCGGAGCTCGCGCCCGCGACCCGCTACTTCTACCGCGCCGTCTTCACCCACGAGGGCGAGGCCACCCGCAGCGAGGCCGGGTCCTTCACCACCGCCGCCGCCGCGCCGAAGGCGATCAAGATCGCCTGGGGCGCCGACCTGATGACCGACCATCAGCCCTACAAGCTCCTCGACCTCGTCCGCCGGCAGAAGCCCGACCTCTTCGTCCTCGCCGGCGACGCGATGTACGCCGACATCCCGGCCAAGAACGCCGCCGTCGACCTCAAGGGCTACCGCGCGCGCCACCGGGCCGTCCGCAGCGACGCCTCGCTCCAGGCCCTGCTCGCCGGGACCGCGACCGCGGCGATCTGGGACGACCACGAGATCGCCAACAACGCCCACCGCGCGTCCCCGGGCCTCGACGCCGCGCGCCAGGCCTTCCGCGAGCAGTGGCCGGTGCGCAGCGCCGACCCCGAGGCCCTCGGCCTCTACCGCGCGCTCCGGCCCGCGCCGCAGGTCGAGCTCTTCATCCTCGACCTCCGCAGCTTCCGCGACCCTCCCGACGAGCGCGGGACCATGCTCGGCGCGCATCAGAAGGCGTGGCTCGCCGGGGCGCTCGCCGCCTCGACCGCCCAGCTCAAGGTCATCGTCAGCAGCGTGCCGGTCTTCGCCCCCTTCGGCGACGACAGTTGGGCCGCCTTCCCGGGCGAGCGGGACGAGCTGCGCGCCCTGCTCGCGGCGCAGCCCGCGGGCGGCGTCGTCGTCCTCTCGGGCGACTATCACCTCGCCTGGCACCTCGTCGACGAGGCCTCCGGCGTGCACGAGTTCGTCGCCGGCCCGCTCGCCGCCTGGTCCTTCCGCCAGATGCAGCCCGACCACGCCGAAACGATCGCCGCCGTCGGCCGCTTCGCCTACGCCGAGGGCCCGAACTTCGGCGTGCTCGAGGTCAGCCCCGAGGGGGCCGCCACGGTCCGCTACCTCGACGGTAAGGGCAAGGAGCGCTACAGCTTCGCGCTCTCCGGCGAACCTGCGCCCGCCCCCGGCGGCTGACGCCTACGCCGCCGTGCGCCCGAGGACCTCGGCGACGAGCGCCTCGATCTCCGCCACGCTCGACACGTCGGCGCGGACGGACAGGAGCCCGCCGCGGATCGACAGGATCCAGCGCGCCGGCCAGCGCCGCAGCACCTCGACCAGCCACGGGGGCACCCGCTCGCGCGCCGCCGTCGGGTACACCACGAAGCCGACGCCCTCGTCCTGCTGCAGGTCCGCGGCGTGCCGCACGAGCCCGTCCCGGTCGTAGGTCATCGCCGGCACGATCCCCTCCTCGTCCCCGAGGCCGCACTCTCGCCGGACCTCGACCACGCACCAGTCCTGCTTCGGCGAGCAGCCGACGCGAAGCGCCACCCGTTCGCCACGCGGATCCGACTTCGCCAGGTTACGGCTCGTCGGCGGATCGTCCGGGCCGGCCGGCAGCAGCTCCCACCCGCGCTCCGCCAGCGCGCGCGCGAACGCCTCCAAGCGCGCGAGGAGCCGGGGGTCCCGGTGCGCGCGGACGAGTCGGCGCTGCCGCGGCGCGGTCATGAAGATCAGCACGGCGCTCGCGACGATGAGCGCCACGCAGAGCGCGAAGACCACGAGCGGCAGCGGCGACGCGCTCGAACCCTCCGGCGCGGCCGCGGCGCGGAAGCTCGCGCCCCACGCGAGCGCGGCCACGAGGAGCGCCACGCCGCGTCGCTCGGTCACGACCTCATCTTGGCCGCCGCGACGCGCCCCCGCAAGGGGGCTACCATGGCCGCTGATGCGCGGCGCGATCCTCTTCAACGGCAACGCCGAGACCCCCGCGGATTTGATCCACGCCGCGGCCCCGCTCCTGCTCTCCTCGCGGCACGAGGACCCCGAGGTCGCTCGTTCACGGCGCGTGCTCCTCGTCACCGCCGCCTGGGGCGAGCGGGAGCACGACGAGGGGCACGTCAAGCAGGTGCTCAACCACATCGGCCTCCCCTCGCGCTTCGAGGCGGGCTTCGATCGCGCGCACCTCAACCTCTCGCTGATCCACGAGGTCCGCGGGCTCGCGCGCAGCGCCCCCGCGCTGATGGCCGCCTGGCAGGAGGCGCGGCGGATCGGCGACACCGCCCGGCACTTCTACCTCGAGCACAACGCCCACCTGATCCAGCTCTTCCGCCGCACCCTCGCGGCGGGCAAGCGCGAGGACCCCTCGCTCACGGTGCCCCGCCTCGCCTCGGATCAGGGCCACTACGGCGCGGGGCTCCGGCTGATGCGCCTCGCCCTCTCGCGCGGCCTCCGGCAGGCGCTCGCCACCCTCGAGGCCAACGACGATCACCTCATCGAGCTCCTCGGCGAGATCGAGCAGCGGGCCTTCGACGCCGCCGGCATCGCCTATGATCCGGCCTGGCGCGCCGCGCGGGAGCGCCTCGAGCAGCGGATCCTCGCCGCCAACGCGATCATCCTCTTCGGCGGTCACCTCGACCGCCTCCTCGACGCGCTGCGCTTCTTCCGCCTCCGCGACGCCCTCGGCGAGGCCCTGCGGCGCGGCGCCACCATCGTCGCCATGTCGGCCGGCGCCATGGTCCTCTGCGAGCGGGTCATCATCTACGACGACTTCGCCGCCGATCGCCGCGACTTCCAGCTCTACGATCGCGGCCTCGCGCTCGTCCGCGACATCCAGCTCTTCCCGCACTGCATGGAGCGGATCCAGACCGACGAGCCCGACAACCTCGCCTACCTCGCGCGCCGCTTCCGCCACCACGCCTGCGTCGGCCTCAACCAGCGCTCCTTCCTCTTCTTCGAGCTCGGCCCCCACCGCGCCACCAGCTTCGGCGAGGGCGACTGCGTGTTCGTCTTCGACCCCGCCGGCCGCAAGATCCGCTACCACAAGGGCGAGTCGATCCGCCTCTGACCGGCCCTCGGGTCCTCCGCTTCAGCTCCCCGCGGCCGGACGATCGAAGCGAGGCACCGGCGCGTGGCAGTAGGGCGTCTTGTGCGTCCGCTCGTAGTAGTCCTGGTGGTAGTCCTCCGCCAGGAAGAAGGACCCCGCCTCGTGCACCGTCGTCGCCACCGCGTATCCGTTGGCCTTGAGGCGCGCGATCAGCTTCTCGACGACCTCGCGCTGCTGGGCCCCGGTGACGAACACCGCCGAGCGGTACTGCGTGCCGACGTCCGGCCCCTGACGGTCGATCTCCGTCGGGTCGTGGATCTCGAAGAAGCGCTTCGCCACCGCCTCGTACGAGGTCTTGTTTGGGTCGAAGCGCACCCGCACCGTCTCCGCGTGGCCCGTCAACCCGGAGGACACATCCTCGTAGGAAGGCGCGTCTTTCTTGCCGCCCATGTAGCCCGACTCGACCTGGTAGACCCCCGGGATCTGCTCGAGGAAGTGCTCGACCCCCCAGAAGCACCCGCCCGCGAAGTAGCCGACCACGACATGGCCGCAAGGCGGCTCGGCCGGCGACGGGACCGGCCCCTTCTTGGGCGTCGCCTCGCTCGACCCGCAGGCCGCCGCGAACGCCAGCGCCATGATGATGCTCCTCCGCGTCATGGTTGCTCCCTGTCTGCGCGTCTACGGCGCGCCGGGCTCGAGGTTACACGCTCCCCGCGGCCCCTGCTTCGGGGCCCCGCCCCCCCGCGACCCGGCACGACGCGCGCCGCGCCGCCCCCGCGCGGCCGCGATACCATGGGCGCCATGCGCTCAGCCCCCCTCTCGCTCGCGCTCTGCCTCGCACCGATCGCCTGCGGCGACAACAGCGCCGGCACCATGAGCGCGACCGGCACCGGCACCACCGTCACCACCGCGCCGACCGGCACCGACGCCCCGACCACCGGCGGCACCAGCGGCCCCGGGTCCGGGTCCGGCTCCGAGTCCGACAGCGAGTCCCCGACCACGACCACCACCGGCCCCAAGCTCGACGTCGGCGTCCCGGACGGCGGGCTCGGGTGCGGCTGCGAGTTCCACTACGTCTGGGTCGCCAACTCCGTCGAGAGCACCGTCTCGAAGATCAACATGGAGACCCTCGTCGAGGAGGCCCGCTACCTCACCCGCCCGGACGGCATGGGCAACCCCTCGCGGACCTCGGTCTCGCTCAAGGGCGACGTCGCGGTCGCCAACCGCCACGGCGGCCTCGTCAAGTTCTACGCCGACCCGGCTGACTGCAAGGACACCAACGGCGTCCCCGGGATCCAGACCTCGACCGGCAAGGACGACGTGCTCGCGTGGGACATGGAGGAGTGCCGCGCCTGGTACATCGACTTCCCGACCAGCAACCAGCGCCCCGTCGCCTGGACGCAGGGCACGATCTCCCCGGGCACCTGCAACACCACCAGCGAGAAGGTCTGGACCGTCATGAGCGCGACCAAGAGCCTCTTCCCGGGGCAAGGCGGCCCGGGCGGCGTGATCGTCTCGCTCGTCGACGGCGCGACCGGCAACATCGACAAGCAGGTCACGATCCCCTTCTTCTCGGGCGAGGGCTACG
>CAZMML010000283.1:0-5485 GCA_964567335.1 uncultured Nannocystis sp.
CGCAGACCTCGACGCCAGCCTGGATGAAGCTGTCGCCGCAGGAGGCGTTCTTGCAGCCGGTGACGCAGGCGTCGGTGTCGTCCATGTTCATGTCGTCGCACTCTTCGCCGGCGCCCATCTGGACGACGCCGTCGCCGCACGAGGCGGCGGCGCAGGCGTTGCTGCAGGCGTCGTCGTCGACCTGGTTGCCGTCGTCACAGGCCTCGGGCCCGTTCATCATGGCGTCGCCGCAGAAGGGGCCGAGGGCCGCGCAGCCGGGCTCGCAGCCGCCGTAAGAGCCGTCGTTGACGCCGTCGTCGCAGGCCTCTCCCGCGTCGACCGCGCCGTTGCCGCAGAGGTTGGCACCGGTGGAGCTGCCGGTCGACGCGGTGGGGTCGATGGTGCTGCTGCCGGTGTTGGTCTGGCTCTCGCTCATCGACATCGAGCCGCTGTTGTCGGTGGTGGTCGGCTGGGTGGTCGAGGCCGAGGTCGTCGACTCGGTGCCGCCGGTCGAGCCGCCCGAGCTCTCGGTGCCGGTGCCGGTGCCGGTGCTGGCGACGCCGTCGTCGCCGCAGGCGCCGAGGCAGAAGATCGTCAAGGCCCCGAGGCCGAGGCCAAAGTTCCAGGTACGCATAATCGGTAGTCCTTCCGCCGGCGAGGCCGGCAAGCGAAGCAGATGTCTCGTGGGACAGCTTCACATCGTATCACCGTTCGCGGCGGTGACGTAGCGCCTTCCCGTGTGGACAGGACATCGATGTCGTCCAAAGACCCCAAGCGCCGGGTCGCGCGGGCCGGCCATCTAGCCGGCCTGAGGGAGGGCGCGGGCGCGGCGGTAGGGCGTATTCGCCAGCGGATCGCCGATCAGCGAGGGACCGAGGAGGTGCTCGATCAGGCTGAGGAGCTCGACGCGCTCCTGGTCGGTGCCGCGGGCGCGGACGCGGTCGTAGACGAAGGCGGGGATCGTGAGCGCGAAGAAGGCGGCGATGAGGCCGAGCTTGGCGGACGTGACGCCGGTGAGCGCGAGCCAGGTCAGGCTCGTCGCCCACATGATCCAGAAGTGCGCCTGGCGGGTCTGCGGGCCGCGTTCGAAGCGCAGACGGACCGCGGTGCCCTGCGGGCCGGCCTCGAGCTCGGCCGCGAGGGTGACGCGGCGGATCACGGCGGGCCCGGTGTCGACGACTCCAGCGTTGAGGTTGGGCGAGACGCGGAAGGCCGAGGGGCCGAGCTCCGCGAGGAACTTGCGCTGGGTGCGGCCTTGCGCGGGGAAGCCCTGCAGGACCTGCACGTCGGCGTCGCCGCGCAGACGCGCGAGGACCTCGGCGGGGGTGAGGTCGACCTGGTAGACGAGCGACTCGGGCAAGGCGCGCGGCGGCACGTGCGGCCAGTATTTTCGATCGCGGGCGGCGAAGCCAGCGGTCAGGCGCCCGGCGGCTTGCGGAGGTTCTTGCGCGGTCCCACGTCGGCGGGCCTCCGGCTCCACGGCCAGCGCGCGGGCCTGGGCGCTGGCTCGCCGCGGGGGCGGCCGCGGGGGCGGGGAGGCGGAGGAGCCGGGGCGCGGCTGCGCTGGTCGCTGATCCGCCAGGGGCGCGGGCGGCGGGAGATCGAGAGGAGGATTCCGGTCATGCCCATGCTGACGAGGAGCGAGGAGCCGCCGTACGAGAGGAAGGGGAGGGTGATGCCCTTGGCGGGGATCACGTCGAGCACGACGCAGATGTTGATCAAGGCCTGGAGGCCGAAGAGCGCGGAGAGGGCGACGGCGAGGTAGGTGCCGAAGCGATCCGGGGCGCCGCGGGCGGCGACGAGGCCCCGCCACACGAGCAGGCAGAAGAGGGCGATGACGGCGTAGATGCCCGCGAGGCCGAGCTCTTCGCCGATGCTGGCGAGGATGAAGTCCGTGTGGTTCTCGGGCAGAAACCCGAGCTTCTGGCGGCCGGCGCCGAGGCCGAGGCCCCAGGTGCCGCCGGAGCCGATGGCGATTAGTGACTGCTGGATCTGGTACGACTGCTCGCCGGAGAGGAAGTCGAGGAGGCGGCCCTTGCGGTAGCCGACGCCGATGATCTGGGCCCACGCGAGGGGGGCGGCGAGCATGACGGCGGCGACGACGTAGGAGACGCGGGTGCCGGCGACGAAGAGGGTGGTGAGGGTGAGCGCGCCGAGGAGGATCGTGGTGCCGAGGTCCTTCTCGAGCAGGACGAGGACCATCGTCAGCGAGGCGACGAGGAGGGGCGGCAGGAAGCCGCCGGTGAAGCGCCGGACGCGCTCGCCCTGGCGCGCGAGCACGGCGGCGAGGAAGATCGCCAGGAAGACCTTGGCGAGCTCGCTCGGCTGGATGTTGATGCCGGGGGCGCGGATCCACCGGCGGGCGCCGTTGACCTCGTCGCCGACGAAGAGGACGAGGACGAGGCCGAGCAGGCCGGCGCCCATCAGGTGGGGGGCGAAGCGGCGGAAGAGCCGGTAGTCGAGCCGGGAGGTGACGAGCATGACGACCAGGCCGAGCGCGAAGAGCACGCCCTGGCGGCCGAGGAAGTACTCCCAGTCGTGGTAACGGAGGTTGGCGGTGTAGACGCTGGCGCTGTAGACCATGACGAGGCCGAGGCAGGCCAGCGCCAGGGCGGCGAAGAAGAGCCAGGGGTCCATGGCCCGCCGCTCTTCGCCCGGGGTCTCGGCCGGCCCTGGGGAGGGGTCCGCCACGGGGCCGGGTTCGTCGGGCGCGCTCACGTGAGGGAGGATGCACACCTCGAGGAGGAGCGCGAGTTTTTGGCGAAGAGGGGGTGCCAGGTTGGCAGAGATCGATGTCACGCTGGCGCGCACGGGTGACAATTTGGCGCCGGGTCGGGGGCCTTGCACAGGTCCGGGGGGGCGCGTCAGACTCTGAGGGTCTCATGTCGTCGCGTCTACGCTTTCGCGGGCTCTGCGTCGCGCTCATGGTGTCGCTCATGCCGCCGCCGGTCGCGGCGGAGCCGGGGCCGGAGTCGGCCGAGGGGTCGAAGGAGAAGCCGAAGGAGAAGTCGGGCTCTGGCGAGAAGTCCAAGAAGGGCAAGGGCGAGAAGAAGGGCGAGAAGAAGAGCGAGAAGAAGGAGAGCGGGAGCGACGAGAAGAAGGAGGCCCGGACGAACGCGCCGCTCGACCCGGAGACGCCGACGGCGGGGGACGAGAACATCCCTGACGACCCGGTCGAGCCGGGCCAGATCGGGACGGGGCGGCGCAAGACGGGGGGCGGAGGTGGCGGGCCCTCGCTCCGGATCTCCCGCGCGACCGACAAGGGGGTCGACGCGATCGCCGTCGAGTTTGACACCGCGGCCTCGCTCGCCTTCGACGCGGGCGACTACCGCGAGGCGGCGCGCCTGTGGGTGCGCGGGCTCGAGGCGCTGCCCGAGAACGAGTCGAACCACGTGATGCGCTCGGCGATGCTGATGAACGCGGTGACGGCGTACGAGCAGCTCTACGTCGAGTCCGGCGACGTCGAAATGCTGAAGCGGGCGCAGCTCGTGGTCGGCGACTACCTCAAGGCCTGCAAGAAGCGCTGGGGGAACGGCTGCGACCGCCTCCCAGAGACGGCGGACGCGCGCAAGCGGATGGAGGAGCTGCTGGCGCGCATCGACTCGGCGTCGCCGAAGGTGCAGAAGATCCCGCCGGAGATCGACACGGCGCCCGGCGGGCGCAGCTTCAACCGCATGGTCAAGCTGCCGCCGGCGCCCGCGTGGATCGGGCCGACCTTCGCCGGCGGTCTGGCGCTGATCGGCGGCGGCGTGGGGCTCCTCTACTTCGCCCGGACCGACGACCGCTTCAAGACGACGAGCACGGACCAGGCGCTCGCGGCTCGCGTCGACTGGCGCTCGGCCGACACCGACACGACCGGGGCCGACACGACGAGCGGGGGCGACACGACCTCGGGCACGTCCGGATCGTCGACGACGGTCACGGAGCTGGCGCCGGAGACCAAGCGGGACATCTGCGTCGCCTTCGGGACCGTGGCGATCGCGGCGGGGATCGGGCTGGTGGTGCTGGCGTCGCTGCGCCTGGCGCGGCACCGCCGGATCAACCGCGAGCGTTCGTCCGTGCTGACCTGGTCGCCGACCCTCGGGCCCAGCGGCGGCGGAGTCGCGGTGTCGGGTCGCTTCTGAGGCGATGACGAACCGGCTGCTGGCGCTCTCGGGGAAGCGCTTCGCGGGCAAGGACACCGTGGCCGGCCTCGTCTGTGCGCTGGCCGCGGAGCGCGGGCTCGCGGTCGCGTGCTTCGCGTTCGCGGACGAGAGCAAGCGGGCCTTCGCGGCGAGCCTGGGCGGGGCGGTGGCGGTCGAGAGGCTGCGGAGCGACCGCGCCTACAAGGAGGCGTGGCGTCCACGACTGACCGAGTTCACGACGGCCGCGCTGGCGCGCGACCCACTCGTGTTCTGTCGCGCGGTGGCGGAGCGTGCGGCGGGTCGCTCGGGGCCCTCGATCGTCAGCGACCTGCGGCTGCCGACGGAGCTCGCGTACCTGCGCGGGCGCTTCGACGTGTGGCTCGTGCGGGTGAGTCGGTCGTCCTCGGAGCGGGCGCGCTCGGGGTGGGTGCGCAGCCCGGCTGTCGACGAGCACTACACCGAGACGGCGCTCGACGATCCCTCGTACTGGGACGAGGAGCTGGACAACAGCGGAGAGCTAGGTGCGCTTCGCGAGCAGGTCGCGCGGCGGCTCGGCGTGTGGCTGCTCGGCGCGCGCGCTTGACGGTGGTGAGTCGCTCGCGTATCTTGCTCGTGGCCTCGGATCGCCCGGGGCCGCTCATGAGCATCTCGTAGAGGTCCCCGTAGTTGATGGTGCGGCGCCCAGGCCCGCGCGCTCGTCCCTCCGTGCGGACGAGCGGCGAGTCGAGCCGACGACCGTCTTGCGACCTCTCGCGGCGGATCGAAGGCGCGGCCTGAAGGTCGCTGGACCCATCTCTTCGCGCGGACACCGACCGGCGTGAGCAGGTCGATGGTCTTCGTGGGGGAGCGTCCGTCCCGGGCGACGCCGGGCCGCATCGTTCGTCATCACCGCCCCACGCCGGCGTCGGGGCCTGCAGCGCGCGTGCTCTCCACACGCGTGAACGGAGTTGCTTGTGCCGATCCATTCCTCTCTCCTCCTTGAACGCATGAACCACCTCAGCCTCAGCGCGGACGAGCCGACGCGCGAGCCGACGCCAGCGCCCGCGCAAGGGCCGGCGCGGGCGCCCGTGCCGGAGCCGCCTGTGCGGCGGCGGCCGACGCCTCCGGGCCCGACGCTGCCCGCGCGGAAGTCGCCCGCGCCGGCGCGGGCGGACCCCCGGCGGCGCCGCAGCCCCGCGTCGCGCTTCCGGGGGTGAGGCGGGGACGCGGGCTCGCGTCGCACCGCCGCGGGTGACGCGGCGGTGCGGGTCCACGTCGTGCCTCCGCGGGTGACGCGGGTCCGCGTCGCGCGGCCGCAAGTGCGGCGGGGACGCGGGCTCGCGTCGCGCCCCCACGGGCGGGCCTGCGTCGTCTGTCCGCGGGTGAGGCGCTCGAGCAGGATG
>CAZMML010000284.1:0-5479 GCA_964567335.1 uncultured Nannocystis sp.
TACTGGACGACCATCGACGACGAGACGGGCGAGGCCAAGTCGGTCGTCAAGATCTACGAGGTCGACGGCATGCTCTACGGCCGCGTCGACCGCCTGCTCAAGAACCCCGGCGCGCTCTGTACCGCCTGTCAGGGCGACGACCACAACGCTCCGATCGAGCAGATGGTCATCATGTGGGGCATGAGCCAGGACGACGATGTGTGGAAGGGCGGTCAGATCTTCGACCCCGAGAAGGCCAAGACCTACCGCTGCAAGATCTGGCTCACCGAGGGCGGCACCAAGCTCATGGTCCGCGGCTATGTCGGACCCTTCTTCCGCACGCAGACCTGGATCCGCAAGTAGTCGCTTCCTGCCACTCCCCCGCGGGACCGACCAGCGGTAAAAACCCCGCATGGACCACGGCCATGCGATCACCTTCAAGCGCCCCGACGGACAAGACGCGCCGGGCTTCCTCTTCAACCACCCTGGCCACGCACCCGGCGTCGTCCTGATCCAGGAGTGGTGGGGCATCAACGATCAGATCCGCGGCGTCGGAGCTCGACTCGCCGCCGCCGGTTATCGCGTCCTGATCCCCGACCTCTACCGCGGCCGCAAGACCACCCGCCCTGACGAGGCGAACCATCTCATGCAGTCGCTCGACTTCGGCGACGCCCTCCGTGACCTCGCCGGCGCCCTCTCCCACCTCCAGGGCCAGGTCCCGGGCGCCAAGGTCGGCGTCAGCGGCTTCTGCATGGGCGGCGCCCTCACGATCGCCGCGCTCTGCAACATCCCTGGCTTCGCCGCGGGCGTCTGCTTCTACGGGATCCCCCCGCACGTCGACACCACCCACCTCCGCGCCCCCTTGCAGGCCCACTTCGCCACCCGCGACGGCTGGTGCACCCCGGCCGCTGTCCGCAGCCTCGAGGACAAGCTGCGCGCCGCCCACGCCACCTACGAGCTCTACAACTACGAGGCCGACCACGCCTTCTTCAACGAGTCGCGCCCCGAGGTCTACATCCCCGAGGCCGCCGCAGAGGCCTGGCGCCGCACCCTCGACTTCTTCCACCGCCACCTCGGCGGACCCACCCACGCCGCCACCTGAGCCCCGGCGCTCGCTGGCTAGAGCAGCGACTGCGGGTCCACATCGACGATCGCCGTCGTCTTGAACTCGCCGCTCCCGTCCTCCCCGAGGTGCGGACGGATCTGCCGGAGTAACCAACGGAGCGGCGGCCTGCTCGTCGCCCGCACGAGCATCTGCCAGCGCACCCGCCCGTTCACCCGCTCGATCGGCGACGAACTCGGGCCCAGCAGACGGAGCGGAGGCTCCCCCTCATGGCGCCGCGCCACCTCCTGGACTGCAGCGCGAGCCACCTCGGCGAGCGCGCCTGCGCGTCGCTCGACCGCGACCTGGTCCGGCCCTGAGATCCGGACGAGCGCCAGGTGGCCGAAGGGCGGGTTGTTGATCCGCCGCCGACGCTCGAGCTCCTGCGCCGCGAAGCCCGTGTAGTCGTGCTCCGCCGCCAGCGCGATCGCCGGGTGCTTCACGCCGTAGGCCTGGATGATCACGCGCCCTGGCCGATCCCCTCGACCCGCGCGACCCGCCACCTGCGTCAGCAACTGGAAGGTCCGCTCCGACGCGCGGATGTCTGGCATCCCGAGCCCGTGGTCCCCCTGGAGGATCCCAACCAGCGTCACCCCCGGGAAGTCGTGCCCCTTCGACAGCATCTGAGTCCCGACGAGCACGTCCGCCGCTCCGCGGCGAAACTGCGCCAGCGTCTCCAGGAGCCCCTTGCCTCGGCTCGTATCGCGGTCGAGCCGCAGCACCCGCGCCCCCGGCACGTCCCGCGGCAAGGTCAGCTCGATCCGCTCCGTCCCCGCCTTCCCGTGCTGCAGCTCGCCCTCCCCGCACGCCGCGCAGCGCTCGGGCGGCGCCTCAATGAGCCCGCACCAGTGACACATCAAGCGGTTCCGACCGAGGTGGTAGGTCATCGCCGGCGCGCTGCAGTCCGGGCACTGGTGCAGCTCCCCGCAGCGGTCACAGATCAGCGTCGTCGCGAAGCCCCGCCGGTTCAGGAACAGGATCGCCTGCTCCCCCGCCGCCACCGTCTCCACCAACGCCTGTCGCAGACGCCCCGTCAGCATCGTGTCCGCGTCCGGCCGGTGCTGCCCCAGGTGGATCAGCTCCACGCGCGGCAGCGGTCGCGCCGTCGGCCGCTCCGTCAGCCGCAGCCACAGGCACCGCCCCGCTCGCGCCGACTCGTAGGACTCGAGCGCCGGCGTCGCGCTCCCGAGCACCGCCACCGCCCCGGCGTCGCGCGCCCGCACCAGCGCCACGTCGCGCGCGTTGTAGCGGACCCCCTCCTCTTGCTTGAACGACCCGTCGTGCTCCTCATCAACGACGATCACCCGCAGGTCCGGGACCGGCGCGAACACGGCAGACCGGGCTCCGATGACGATCGAGCGCAGCCCGAGGCGGATCTGCTGCCACGCGTCGAGGCGCTGGCGCGGCGTCAGTCCGCTGTGGAGCACCGCCACCGTCTCCCCGAAGCGCGCACGGAAGCGGTCCGAGAGCTGGGGCGTCAGCGCGATCTCCGGCACCAGCACGATCGCCCCGCCTCCCTGCTCGCGAGCGCGTGCGATCAGCTGCAGGTACACCTCCGTCTTCCCGCTCCCCGTCACCCCGTGCAGCAGCGACGCCGAGAAGCGTCGCGCCTCCAGCTCGGCGAGGAGCGTCGCGAGCGCCGCCGCCTGGTCCGCCGTCGGCACCTGCGGCGTGGTCGTCTCCAGGGTCCCCGTCGCGAAGGGATCGAGCGCCCGCAGCCGGTCCTCGGCGACCACCAGCCCCGCCTCGAGCAGCGGCGCCAGCAGATCCTTGTAGTCCTTGAAGGGCCCGCGCAGCTCCCCCGCCGTCACCCACGAGCCCGGCGGCGCCGAGTCCAGGACGTCGAGCAGCGCCCTGCGTCGCTTGCTCCGGCCGATCACGGCGCGCAGCCCCTCCTCCGCCGAAGCCGCCCCGCGCAGCCGGTCGGTGCGGCGGTAGTGCGTCTCGACCCGCGCCTCGCTCGCCCCGTCGTCCCACGCGATCGTGCAGAACTCCTTCGCCGCGAGCTCGCCCAGGAGCCGCAGCACCCCGTGGATCCGCGGCCTCAACGCCGAGAGGCGCTCGACCGCCAGCTCCTTGTGCGGCGCCACCGCCAGCGCCTCCAGCACCCGCTGCTCCGCGAGCGACAGCGGCCCGCCCCCCGGGGGCACCAGCACCGCGTCCCGCACCGCCGTCAGGGCCTTCTCGCCCGTCTCCGTCAACGTGGCTCTTCGGACATCCTGACCCGTCAGCAATCCGGGCAGCGCGAGCCTGTACACCTCCCCGACGGGCGCCACGTAGTAGTCCGCGATCCACTCGCAGAGCCGCACCAGCTCCGGCGTCAGGGACCCCGCCCCGGGCGGATCGAGCACCTCCTCGAGCAGCTTGAGCCGCCCCCCGGGCGCGCGCTCTGCCGGCGCGTCACGGACGACCCCAATGAGCGCCCGCCCCCCGAAGGGCACGAGCACCCGGGCCCCTGGCTCGGGCACGTGCGACCACTCCGGCGGCACCGCGTACGTGAACCCGCGGTCCACCCCGACCGGCAGCGCCACCGACACCGCGCGCTCAACCACGATGTCGCTCCCTCAACGCCGAGCTCGTCTCGTGGAGCGCCCGCCAGATCCTTCGCTGTGCCAGCCACAGGTCGAGCGCCGCCGCCGCCAGCGACACGCACCCGAGGGTCACCAGCGCGCGTCGCAGCCACTCGCCCCACATCGCCAGCAGCCCCGCCGCACTCGCGTCGACGGCCCGCGCCGCCCCGGCCGGCGCCCCGCGCAGGGCCCACGCCATCACACCAAGCGCCAGCGCCCCGACGAGCGCCGGCCCCCACGCCCCGTCCAGCGGGCCGACTCGTCCGAGCCGCGGCTCTCGCCGCACCCAAGCGAGCCCCCCAGAGATCGCCGTCGCCGCGAGTACGCAGCCCAGCGCCGCCGCGGGCATGATCCACCAGGAACTCAGGAACCTGTCCCATCGTTCCGCTGCGTCCCATGACCCAAGAGTCAGCGTCGACGGGAGCGCGAGCCCGACGCCCACGCACAGCAGCCCCGGCACGAGCCAAGGGGAGCGCGGACGCACGCCGGCTCGGCGCGCCATCGCCACGCGGGCTTGGTCAGGAGCGACGCTTGCGTCGGCGGACACGCGCGGTGATCTAGCGCGCTTCCGCACCGACGCCAAGGTCGCGCGCGGCGCTCAGGGCGTGCGCTCGAGGGTCTTGAACTTGAGGCCGGTGAGGCACTTGGTCCCGGCGTTGCCAGTCTTGTACGAGGGGATCACCGCGATCTCGACCGCCGAGCGCTGCGCGTCGAAGAGCAGCGACACCGAACTCGCGCTCAAGGTCCGGTTCGGACACCACGAGCCGCCCCACTTGTAGGTCGTCTTGGTGCCGCTCTCTTCCTTCAGCACCAAGATCCCGTTGTTCATCGCATAGTCATCGCTGGTGCTCTCGTACACCGTGAGCGATTCGACCGTCCCCTGAGAACCGAGCAAGTCGGCGAAGGTCGTGGAGGGTACAAACACGGCGGCCATCGCGGCGACCAGGACAGGACGAGTGCGGAGCGACATGGCTTTCCTCTTCGGGCTAGGCCCAGACGTGGGCTCTCTGACCAACCCGCGTAGGCTCCTATTCACCGCTGGTGCATTGCAACCGCCCCGCGCAGCCGTGATCTCGCAGAGATCACGCGCGGATCCGCCCTGACGACGCACGACCCCATCGTCGCAGATTCAAGGAGTCCTGCACCTCGCCCGGATCTCCGCGTGGATCCAGGTCGCGCTCGAAGCATGATCTGACAGGTGTCTCCTCACCTCGAGGTCACACGCGGAGATCGCCTCTCTCCCGCGTACATCCTCCAGGTTCTTCCTCGCCGCACGGTCCTGGCGCGACGTGCGCGAGCGACGCTCGCCCCGCGGACTCACTCCCCACGCCCGTGCGTGACGAAATTCTGCCGCGCCGTTGACGGCGTCGGGGACGGTTTTACGTTCCATCGCACCCTTCAACGACCCCCGCAGGCTGAGCCGCAGGGGAGGAGCACCACGATGAACCGCCAAGAGACACTCCCGAACGTCGTCCCCCGGGTGCCGCGGCGCAACGGCGTCCTGTTCCCCGGCACCGTGATCACCGTCCCCGTCGGCCGAGCCCGCTCGGTCGCCATCATCGAAGACGTGGGCGCCGGCGCGATCATCGGCATCGCCGTCCAGCGCGACGCCCGCGTCGTCGACCCCGAGCTCGCGGACCTCCAGCCCGTCGGCACCTACGCCCGCGTCCGGCAGATCCAGCGCACCGGGGAGCGCAATTACCAGGTCGTCCTCGAGGGCCTCGGCCGCATGACCCTCGGCACGATCCTCCACGAGAAGGCCTACTGGACCGCGGAGGTCCAGCCGCTCCTCGACGAGGTCGGCGATCCGGTCGAGGCGAACCTCCTC
>CAZMML010000285.1:0-5476 GCA_964567335.1 uncultured Nannocystis sp.
AGGCTCTTCGGGCCCGCGTGCGTGCGGATCGATATGTAGCGGCGGCGGCACTAGTAGTTGAGGATGACCTGGCCGTTGCCGGTCTTGATCCCGACCTGAGTGCTGCCGTTGGCGACGCCGCCGAGGAACGAGGAGCCGCCACCGGCGTGGCCGTCGACCCCGCCGCCGCCGCCGCCGTAGTAGCCGCCGCCGCCGCCGCCGGCGTGGAGCTGACCGGGCGCGCCGGAGCCGCCCTGGCCGAGCGAACCCGGCTGGCCGTTCTGAGGCCAGCCGTTGCTGATCCCGCCCGCGCCGCCGGCGGCCTGCGTGCCGCCTTGACCGGTGGCGCCGGGGTTGTCGCTGCCAGCGCCCGGGTTCCCGGAGAGGCCGCCGCCCGCGCCGCCCCCCTGGCCGCCGCAGGAGTACTCGGCGCCGCCGCCGCCGCCCGCCACGATCACGCGGTTGGCGAGCCCGTTGCCGCCCCTGCGGACGTCCGAGCCGCCGCCGCCGCCCGAGCAGGTGTCGGTGCCGCCGCAGCTCCCCCCGCCGCCGTTCCAGCCCGGCGCGTTGCCCTGGCCGCCGGCGCAGCCGACGTAGATCTGCAACGTCTCCCCGGGCGTCACGGTCAGGTCACCCCCCGCGTCGCCGCCGGTCCCGCCGCGGGCGGGGGTGCCGCCACACGCGTTGAGGTTGTTCTGCGGCGTGCCGCCCGCGGCGCCCCAGGCCTCGACCTTGATCTTGGTGATGCCGTTCGGGACGGTGAAGGGCTGCGGCGCCATCGTGCAGTTGAAGGTCTTGACGACCGCCTCCTTCTTGCAGGCCGCCGAGCAGCCGTCGTTGCTGACCAGGTTGCCGTCGTCGCACTCCTCGACCCCCATGTTGAGGAAGCCGTCGCCGCAGACGTTGGTCTTGCACGTGTTGACGCACATGTCCGCGTTGTTCATGTTGCCGTCGTCGCACTGCTCCATGCCGGCCCACACGACGCCGTCGCCGCACGACGCCGTCTTGCAGGTGTTGAGGCAGGCGTCGGTGTTGACCATGTTCATGTCGTCGCAGGTCTCGCCGTTCGAGGGCTGGGTGAAGCCGTCGCCGCACGTCGCGTTCTTGCAGGCGTTCGTGCAACTGTCGGTGTTGCTCATGTTGCCGTCGTCGCACTGCTCCACGCCGGCCTGGACGAAGGTGTCGCCGCACTTCGCCGTCTTGCAGGTGTTAAGGCAGGTGTCGGCGTTGGACATGTTGCCGTCGTCGCACTCCTCGCCGGCCTGGACGAAGGTGTCGCCGCACTTGGGCAGCTTGCACGAGAGGGTGCAGGCGCCCGAGTTCGAGTTGTTCATGCCGAGGTCGCACTCCTCGCCCGGCTGCTTGAAGCCGTCGCCGCAGGTCGCCAGCTTGCACACGTTGGTGCAGCTGTCCTCGTTGCTCATGTTACCGTCGTCGCAGGCCTCGCCCGGCCCGACGAAGCCGTCGCCGCAGAAGTTGAGCTCGCAGTTCGCCTTGCAGGCGTTGTTGTTGCCGTTGTTGTTGCCGTCGTCGCACTGCTCGACGTTGGCCTGGATGAAGCCGTCGCCGCAGACCGCGTTCTTGCACATCAGGGTGCAGGTCCCGGTGTTCGAGTTGCTCCCGCCCTCGTCGCACTCCTCCATCAGGCTCGCCTGGATGAAGCTGTCGCCGCAGACCGGCGGCTGGCACAGATCGGTGCAGCCGTCGTCCTGGTCGCCGTTGACGCCGTCGTCGCAGCCCTCGCCGGGGTCGACCGCCTTGTTGCCGCACTCCTCGAGGGCGCAGCTCGCCGAGCAGCCGTCCGCGGGCTCCACGTTGCCGTCGTCGCACTGCTCGTCGGGGCCCTTGTCGTTGTCGCCGCACACGTTGAGGATGCACATCGCGTTGCACGACTGCCCGGGCCCGTTGTTCATCCCGTCGTCGCACTCCTCCGTCCCGTCGCCGGTGTTGTAGATCGCCCCGTCGCCGCACACGTTCGTCTGGCAGGCCAGCGTACACGGCGCGTTGTTCGAGTTGTTCACGCCGTCGTCGCAGGCCTCGCCCGCCTGGACGAAGCTGTCCCCGCAGGTCGCGTTCGTGCACGCGTTCGTGCACGCGTCGGCGTTCTCCTGGTTGCCGTCGTCGCACTCCTCCGTCGGGGGCGACGACGCCGTCGCCGCACCCGGGCACCGCGCAGCTGTTGAGGCACTCGTCGTCGTTGCTCATGTTGCCGTCGTCGCAACCCTCGCCGGGCCCGACCAGGCCGTCGCCGCAGAAGGCGTTCTTGCACGACGAGGTGCAGCTATTCATGTCGCCGTTCATCGCCCCGTCGTCGCACTCCTCGTTGGGGCCCACGTCGCCGTCGCCGCACGCGTTCAGCTCGCAGTCGGCCGAGCACTGCTGCCCCGGCCCGTTGTTCGGCCCGTCGTCGCAAGCCTCGCCCGCATCGACGACGCCGTCGCCGCACATCGGCCCGCCCGTCGTCGGGCCCGTCGCCGAATCGGACACCGTCCCCTGGGTCCCCGTCGCGTCCGTCGTCACGAGCGTCGTGCTCGTCGGCGAGGTCGTCGTGGTCATGCTTCCGGTCGTCTCGGCCGTGGTCGAGCCGCCGCTCCCGGTGGTGACGCCCGTCGAGTCATCGCCGCAGCCGAGGAGCCACGCCAACGCGCAGCTCAAGGTCCACACCCTCCCGCTCTTCATTCGCATATGATCCTCCCTCGGGGAGAACCGTAGCGGACGTCCGCCGCGGCAGAGACTCGGCGAGTTGGGGTCAGCGCACGGCCTACGGGCCGATTGGGCGGTCTATCGACGATCTGGCAAGGTCCGGCGGGCCGGCTTGCACGCCGCCCGCACGGGCAGTGATCTTTCGGTCGAAGAAACCCCGAAGGCAGCAGGCGCCGCTGCTGATACCGCTCCCTCGCGAAACAAGCCGCGAAGATGACCGGTCCGGAGGCCGGAGTTGGGCGCGGGCCAGGCGCCGAGCGCGTCTCACCGGGCGCAGTCTGTCGTGAATGGTCTCTCGCCAAACAGGGGAAGCGCCGCGGGCTGCCCGGCGTCAGGCGTTGGAGACCGCGAGGAGGATGATCCACGTGATCAGCCAGACCGCCAGGATGGCCTTGCCGCTGCGTCGGAGCCCCGCGCCGAGGTCCTCGCGGCCGCTGCGTCGGAGGCGACCCTCGGCGAGCACCGAGGCCCCGCCGTGGAGGAGGGGCAGCACGAGGACGGCGAAGAGCGCGAGCCGTGCCCTGCGCGCTGAAACGCGCTATGTTTCGCCGGTGAGCTTCGGTCGAAACCCCCATGTCCCGAAAGCGCAAGCGGCCGAACAGAAGGCCGCAGAGGCCCCAGACGACCTCTCGTGGGTCCGCGCCTGGTACGAGGCGGCCCATGAGTGGGAGCGCGCGGCCAAGCGCGAGAAGCCGGGCAAGCGGCGCGACGAGCACGAGCGCAACGCGGCCAGCGCCCGGGCCCGCGCGAACACGCCGCGGGGCGAGGAGCCCGCCGCCGTCGACGACGACACGAGCGAGCCCGCCGAGGCGGCGGATGACGAGGGCGGGGTGAACGCGACGCGGTCTCTTGAGGTGCCCACGGACGAGAGCGGCGCGGTGATCGACCTGTTCTCGGGGCGAACGCGCCGGGATCCGTGAGCCCCCGCGGTGCCAGGCGCTCCCGATCCTCGCGGCGACCGCCTCGCCCCGACCGCCATCCGCCGGCGCTCCTTCACTGCCGGCGCTGCTGCTCCCCGACCTCGCCAGCCCCGATTCGACGCGTGCCGCGCGGATCATCAGCGTGACCCGCCGCAGGCGCTGGCGAAGCTGAGCCACCCGAACGTCGTCGGGGTCTTCGACGTCGGGACCCACGAAGAGCAGGTGTGGATCGCCATGGAGCTGGTCGAGGGGCGGACGTTGCGCGCCTGGCTGGGCCAGCAGCGCCCGGGCTGGCGCGAGGCGCTGGAGGTGATGCAGGGGGTCGCGCGCGGGCTGGCGGCGGCCCACGCCTCGCGGAGCAGCCGCGCCCGCGCGTCCGAAGTCAGCGAGCCCGCGAGCCCCGGCTGCAGCAGCTTGATCGCGACCTTGCGATCGAGCTCGGGGTCGAAGGCCGAGAACACGACCCCCCTCGCCCCCGCGCCCAACCGGTCGAGCAGCGACCGATCAGCGAGCCGCGCTCCAGACCCGGATCCGCCAGGGCTTCGGCTTTCCCCGCCGACGCCGAGCTCCGCGTCGCCTCGAGCTCCGCCGCGCTGCTCCGCGTCGCTTCGAGCGCCCCCTCCATCACAGCATGCGCCGGATGACCGCGCTGCGACGACCCGGGCATCCCGCTCCGCGATGCCCTCCGAGGCCCGCGAAAGGCGCTCACGCGCTTGATCTGCGCGAGAACAAGCGTTGCCTGTATGAAGGCACCATGTCGCAGATCAGTCTTGAAAGCTTCAACCTCGAGGCCGCGGAGCGCCTCCTTTGCCTCGAGGCGCTGACCCGCGCCGGCAACATCGTCGGCGCCGCCAAGCTCCTGGGCATCACCCGCCACGCGATGAAGCGCCGGATCGTCAAGCTCCGCCTCGAGTGGCCCCGCCCCGCCCCGCCCGCGTAGGCCGAACTCGCCGGCGACGACTTCGAGCGTCCGCGGTGAAGGGCGCGCGTGCAGCAGCTCGACGCTGCACGCCACTCGGGGCGTCGCCGCCGACGACGTCGGAGGGCCGCGGCGAGCGCCGCGGGCCCCGTCGCTCAGGTGCAGGGCATGGAGTCGAGGCTCACCCTGCCGATCGACGTCTCCTGAGGCCGCGGTCCAACTGGCTCTCGCGGACGAGCAGGCCGCGTACCCCGGCGGTGAGTCCTGAGCGCAGGACAGCACCACGAGAGAGTTCTTTTCGACATGTCTTCCTAGACATGCTCATACATTTCTTGCGCGCGACGGCCGAGATCCTGGCGCGGCGCGGGCCGCTCGAACTCGCCACCCAACGCGACTTCAGCGGCGATATCGCGCGACCCGCCCGGCCGGGCGCGCTCACGCGGACCCCCGCGCGGATCAGTCCCGGGTATGCTGCGATCATGGCGCGCGTCGAGGATCCCCCGTGGCGATCGGGTAAGAATCCCGGCACGGAGGAGACGACCCTCGGACAGAGCGCCGGAGACGCCAATGATTCGCCACGCGGACAAGACGCGAACGCGGCGGCGAACACTGGGGCGACGACCGTCACGGCTCCGGTCGAGGCGACGACCGCCGCGACGACGCCGCTGACCGGGGTGCCGGTCGCCGCCGACGCGAGGGACAGCGACGAACCGGGGCAAGGACCCGGCTCACGGATCGGCCGCTACCTTGTGCTGGAGCGACTCGGCGCGGGCGCGATGGGGATCGTGCTCGCGGCCTTCGACCCCGAGCTCGATCGCAAGGTCGCCATCAAGCTGCTCCGGGCGCAGCGCTCGGACGTGTCCCTCTCGGAGAGCTCCGACGCGCAGGCGCGGCTGCTCCGCGAGGCCCAGGCGCTGGCGAGGCTGAGCCACCCGAACGTGGTCGGGATCTTCGA
>CAZMML010000286.1:0-2465 GCA_964567335.1 uncultured Nannocystis sp.
AGGTTCTTCGGGCCCCGCGTGCTCGCGGATCGATATGTAGCGGCGTCGGCACTAGCTCGGCCGAGTCTGGCGCCGCGTCCTCCGCGGCGCCGCGAGTCCGAGCAGCGCGAGCAGTCCGAGCGCGGCCGCGGAGCCGCTGACGCTGCGGCACCCGCAGCCGTCGTCCTTCGGCTCGCTGGGCTCGTCCTCCTCGCAGCGCAGGCACATCTTCATCGGGTCGGCCGGGCACTGGACCGACACACAGGACCCTTCGACCGCGCCGAGGTCCTTGCTGAACATGCAGGCGTCGCCTGCGGCCTGGCCGTCACAGACGCTGTACTCGTCGGGATCCGGGGCGATGTCCGCGCGGGCGACGGAGATGAAGGAACAGAGGTACAGGCCGATCAGAGGGGCGAGGCGCATCGGCCCATCGTACCCGCGCGCCAGCGCGTCTCAACGATTGGCCGCCTCCGCGCTCGCCTGCTCGTTCGCCGGCTGCTCCGACGCCACGCCGACCACGAGACGCGCCCCGAGCTCGCGGTCCTTCTGCTGCACCATGAGGCATAGAGGCACCCACAGGATCTCGGACTTGGCGGACATCGGGGCTCCGATCGGTGGCACGACGCTGGATCCAGCAAGAAGCTTGCCAAGCGCGAAACTGGGTTCGACCCCGATCCTGCGCTACCTTCCGTTCGTGAAGCAGGCTTCCATCGTCGCGTGGGTCGCAGGTGCGACAGGGTATACAGGCCGCGCTGTGGTCTCCAGACTTCGAGATGTGGGGGCTACAGTCCACGCTCACGTACGCCCGGACTCCTCACAACGCGAGCGCTGGATCGAGACCTTCGAAGCGCAAGGAGCTCGCGTCGAGCTCACCCCCTGGGAGCCCGTGGCGCTCGCTGAAGCGCTCCAGACGTGCGCGCCGGACGTGGTGTTCTCGCTGCTCGGCACGACGCAGGCGCGGGCGCGAGAGGCGGCTCGGACGGGGCAGAAGGCGGACTACGAGGCCGTCGACGTCGGGCTCTCGTTGATGCTGCTGGAGGCGGCCGCGACCCTGCCGAAGCGGCCGCGATTCGTGTATCTGTCGTCGATCGGCGCCGGCCCTGGTGCCCGCGGCGCCTACCTGCAAGCGCGGGCGCGGGTCGAGGCGGCGGTCCAGACCAGCCACGTGCCCTGGACGATCGCCAGGCCCTCCTTCATCACCGGGCCGGATCGCGATGAGCGCCGCCCGATGGAGCGGGTCGGGGCGACCGTCAGCGACGCCGTGCTCGGGCTCTTCGGCGCCCTGGGCGCCCGAAAGCTCGCGGCCAGGTGGGCCTCGACCACGAACACGGCGCTCGCGGCGGCTTTGGTCGACGCGGCGCTCGACCCGGCTGCGGCTGGGAGAATCCTCGAGTCCGAGGAACTCCACGGTTCCTCCTCGTAGGATCGACCCGGACGCCGGACAGCCTCCAGGACATCTGGCCGGACGATCGTCCGCGCGCTCACCGGACGGGCTGGGACGCTTCGATGTCCTCGACGACCAGCGCCGCGACCCCCGCCTGCGCGAGGCCGAAGAGCAGCGGACCGAACACTGGGAGGGCCATCAAGAAGGTCCACGGGAGGCCGTAGCCGACGAGCGTGGCGCGGCGTTGGGTGACGATCTGACGCTGGGCGTCGTAGTCCGAGCCGACGCGTTCGAAGTATGGGTCGAGGAGCTCCCAGGTGAGCGTGCGGGCCGCGAACCAGAGCTCGAGCACCGGGCCGAGGACGGCCCCGATCACCGGGACGAGGGAGAGGGCGGTGAGGGCGAGCGTGACGCCGACGAAGGCGAGGAGGCGCCGCACACTGCCGGTGATCGAGGCCATCAGGCCGACGTCGGCGGGCTTCTCGAGGCGCGCCGCGAGCGCCGGACCGGCCGCGCGGGCGCCGGCCATGAAGACCGCGTCGGCGAGGAAGGGGAACACGATGTTGACGACGAAGAGCGCCAGCATCGGCGCGGCGATCAGCGCGACCGCGGTCGCGGCGAGCAGGAGCGCGGCGTTCCGCAGCCAGGGCATCCAGGCCATGTCGGAAGAGACAGGGATCAGCCACCACGCGAGGCCGACGAAGGCGGCGGTGAGGACCAGCGCGGTGAGGATCAGCGCGAGCGCGAGGCGGAGGTAGGTCCGGCGGACCTCGGCGCTGCCGAGGGCGAGCCGCAGGCCCCGCATGGCGAGCGAGACCCCGCGGGTGAGGCTGGGTGCGAGCGGCGGCGGTGACATGGCTCGTCCGCTCGTACCACGAAGGCGGGCTCGGGTGCGCGCGAGCGCCTGACCTCACGGACACGTCGGCTCACCCGCAGCAGCGGGCGTCGCAGGGGACGCGCCGGGCGAAGGTCCGCCCCGCCTCGTCGCCGTCCTCCCACCACGCGACGCAGGCGCCGTCCTCCCGCTCGCAACCCGTGCACGCCGGCTCCGGCGCGGGCGCCTTGAGGACAGGTGGTGTCCTCGCAGGCGAGGCCGAGTCGG
>CAZMML010000286.1:2475-5473 GCA_964567335.1 uncultured Nannocystis sp.
AGAGGGTCGCCAGGGCCCCCGCGCACGCGCCGAACACCCCTGGCCTCGCCATCGCGCGGGCGAGCGTCGCACGCTGCCCGCCCCGCGTCGACGCGCGCGGCTGAGCCTCGCTATTCGCCGATGATCTTCACGAGCGCCCGCTTGCGCCGACGGCCGTCGAACTCGGCGTAGAAGATCTGCTCCCAGGGGCCGAAGTCGAGGGCGCCCGCGGTCACCGCGACGACGACCTCGCGGCCCATGATCTGCCGCTTGATGTGGGCGTCGCCGTTGTCCTCGCCGGTGCGGTTGTGGCGGTAGCGTTCGGTCGGCGCGTGCGGGGCGAGGCGCTCGAGGAAGTCGTCGTAGTCCTGGAGGAGCCCGGGCTCGTCGTCGTTGATGTACACGCTGGCGGTGATGTGCATCGCGTTGACCAGGCAGAGCCCCTCGCGCACGCCGCTCTTGCGCAGCGCGGCCTCGACCTGCGGGGTGATGTTGAGGTAGGCCCGGCGGGTGTCGGTGTGGAACCAGAGCTCCTCGCGGTAGGACTTCATGGCGGAGGGATGCCCGCGCGGCCCCGCGCGGTCAACTCTTCGGCGGCGGGGTACCATCGGCGGGTGCATCGCTCGCTCGACCTCACCGCGGCGCCGACGCTCTGGCGCCCGCCCGCGGGCTCGCGCTGGCTCGCGCTCAGCCCCGCCGGGACCAAGGTCGCGGTCCTCGGCGACGACGCGCTCGCGGTGCATGACCTCGACCGCGGCGAGCTCATGGGGCGAGCGCCCGCGGGGCCGGACACGCTCGCGGCCGCGGTCGCGGACGACGGGACGCTCGCGCTCGTCGACGGGTCCGCGAGCGTCCGCGTCGCGCTCGCGGACGGGCGCGAGGGGCCGCGGCTCGGGCCGATGAGCTGCGGGCTGCGCGCGACGCGGTCCATCCAGGGCTGCGGACCCGCGACCGAGACGCTCTCGGTGGCGCCCGCCGACCTGCTCTTCACGGCGGACGGCCGGGCCTTGCTCGTGTCCTCGCGGGGCCTCGACGACGAGGAGGCCTACTACGGCGGCGGGTGGATCGAGGGCCGCGCCAGGGCCCTGCTGTGGCGCTGGCCGAGCGGCGCGCTGGACCTCGTCGCGGAGGACAGGGTCATGGAGGCGATCACCTACGGCCCGCGCGACGCGGAGGTGGCCGCGGATCACGTGGTCGCCTGCGCGTCCGCCCCGCCCAGGCTGGCCGCGCTGCTGCGGAGCGGGCGGGTCGTCCTGCCGGGGACGTCCGGTCCGACCCTCGTCGGCGTCCGTGGCCTGGTCTTCTTGCCAGGCGGAGCACGCCTCGTCGTCGCGCGCGCCGGGGAGCTGCAGATCTACGACCTCGCGGAGGGGCGCCTCTGCGCGACCTTCCCGGCGCCCCCCGGGCTCGTCGCGCTGGCGGCGGCGCCGGACGGCATGCGGGTGGCCGGGGTCGACGAGGGTCGGCTCGTGCTCGCGGAGCTGGGCGACGGTCGCTGGACGTCGCCGCCGCACGAGGGCGTCGCGTGCGAGCCGCGGTGGTCGCCCTCGGGGCTGGCGCTGCGCCGCGAGGACGGCGCGGTGCTGCGCTGGCGCTGAGGGCGGTTCACTTCGCGCTGGGGTGCCAGTGGGGCATGGCGCCGTGGGGCGAGTGGAAGTAGCGGGTCGGTGAGACGTAGCGGAAGTTGGTCACCCGGCTGGTGTAGATACAGGCGTAGCTCTCGACCTGGGCGCCGAAGCGGGACGAGTCGCGGCGGGCGGCGAACACGGAGCCCCAGTAGGGGTTGAAGGCCTCGTCGACGTCGGCGATCCGCCGCTCGAGGGTGTCGTCGACCTCCTCTTCGTACTTGCGCAGGCGGTCGAAGCGGCGCCGGACCTGGGCGCGGGTCTCGGCGAGCATCGCCTCGGCGGCCTCGGACGCGACGCCGTGGCGGGCGAGGTCGTCGGGGGTCGTGCGCGCGAGCAGGCGCGAGAGGTGGCGCTGCGCCGCGAGCTCGTCGGCGAGCTGGATCCGCAGCGACGACAGGTGCTCGATCTCCTTCAGCGCGATCGCCCGGTCGCGGCGGATGTCGAGCTCGTGCTCGAGGTCCTCGACGATCAGCGCGGTGCGCCAGCCGGAGCTCTTCTTGCTGCGGACGATGTCGCCGTAGATGTGATCGCCGACGTAGAGGACCTCGTCGGGGTGGACGCCGAGGGCGGTCTGCAGCCCCTGCTGGTTGCCGCCGAGGTAGATCCGTCCGCGCCGGATCTCGCTCGTCGGGCGGCCGACCGGGTTGTCGGCGAAGTCGAGCTCCTGGAAGGGCGCCGCGCCGGTGAAGAACTCGGGCTTGCGCGCGCCGACGACGATCCAGTCGAAGTAGTCGCGCCACGAGCCGTAGGCCGGCATCTGACCGCCGAGCACGTAGCCGAGGACGTGCTCGGTGTAGGGCAGCAGGCTGTTCGTCAGCAGGAAGAGGCGCTTCCCGGCGGAGCGGAACTTGTGGAGCGTCGGCCCGAGCTCGGGGTCGAGCTGGAAGTAGCGCGGGAGGTCGGCCTGGATCAGGTCCTTGAGCGAGCCGTCGCGGTGGGCCTCGTCGATGCACTCGCGGACGTCGTTCCACGCCTGCGCGTAGGTCGGCGGCGTCCCGCCCCACAGCTCGGGCCGGCGGTCGATGTGATCGACGACCTCGGCGTAGAGGGTGACCTCGGGGAGCGCGAAGAGCGTGTCGACGGGGGCGAAGCGCTCGCGCTCGGTGCCGAGGCGCTGGGCCCGGTAGAGCGCCTTGCGCTCGGGCCGGGGCAGGAGCTGCTTGCCGTGGAAGGCCCGCCCGACGTAGCCGTGGCGGTCCATCTTGATGATGTTGCCGAACTTCTTGTCGACCATCAGGCCGCGGATCGCGAAGGCCGGGTCGTCCTTCATCTCGCGCAGCGCCTCGGGGTAGCCGCGCCCGACCAGCTTGTCGAGGGTGCAGCGGATCGAGAGCGCCTCGAGCTGGTCCTGGCGGTAGAGCGCCAGGGTGTAGTCCATGTCGAAGCCGATG
>CAZMML010000287.1:0-5461 GCA_964567335.1 uncultured Nannocystis sp.
CATTGATCAGCAGCCCGCCGTCCGCGAGGCAGAAGAACTCGACGCAGAGGACCCCGACCACGCCGAGGACCTCGAGCAACGCCCGCGTCACCTCCTCGGCGCGCGCCGCGACCCTCGCCGGCACCCGCGCGGGCGCGCGCGTGAGGTCCAGGATCCCGCCGACGTGGTGGTTCTCGAAGGCCGGGAAGGCCACGGCCGCCCCGTCCAGCCCGCGCGCCGCGATCACCGAGAGCTCGCAGGCGTAGGGCACCCACGCCTCGACGATCGCCTCGTCGGTCCCGAGCCGCGACCACGCCGCCTGGCAGTCCGTCCCCGCGTCGAGGCGGACCTGCCCCTTGCCGTCGTAGCCCCACCCCGCCGTCTTGGCCAGCGCCGGCGCGCCGAGCTCGGCCAGCGCCGCGGCGAGCTCGGCCGCCGAGCGGGCCGCGCGGAAGGGAGTGACCGGGAAGCCCCGGTCGCGCAGGAAGGTCTTCTCGCGCAGCCGGTGCTGGGTGACGTGGAGCACCGCCCCCGCCGGTCGCACCGGCGCGACCGCCTCGGCCGCCGCCGCGGTGTCGGCCGGGACGTTCTCGAACTCGAAGGTGACCACGTCGACCGCCGCCGCGAACGCGCGCACGGCCGCGAGGTCCTCGTAGGGCCCGCGGCGCTCGACGTCCGCGACCTGCCCCGTCGGCGTGTCGACATCCGGCGAGTAGGTGTGGACGCGGTAGCCCAGGCGCCGCGCCGCGATCCCGAACATGCGTCCGAGTTGCCCGCTGCCGAGGACCCCGATCGTCGCGCCAGGCAGGATCTCACGCATCCGGCAGGACCTCCGCCAGCACCTCCTCGGCGCGGCGCCGCTGGTACCCGGCCAACGCCTGCGCGAGCTCGGCGCGCCGCAGCGCGAGCACCCGGATCGCCAGCAGCGCGGCGTTGACCGCCCCGGCCGCGCCGATCGCCAGCGTGCCCACCGGGACCCCCTTCGGCATCTGGACGATCGACAGCAGCGAGTCGAGCCCCCCGAGCGACGCGGTCTGGATCGGCACGCCGAAGACCGGGAGGCGCGTCTCGGCCGCGACCATCCCCGGCAGGTGCGCCGCCCCGCCGGCTCCGGCGATCACGACCTCGATCCCCCGGTCCTCGGCCGCGCGCGCGTACTCGACGAGCCACGCCGGCGTCCGGTGCGCCGAGACCACGCGACGCTCGTGCGGCACCGCGAACGCGCGCAGCACCTCGGCGGCGTGGCACATCGTGTCCCAGTCCGAGCGGCTGCCCATGATCACGCCGACCAGCGGTGCATCGTGCATCGCCCGGGATTATCTCGATCTGCGCAGCCCGGACAACCAGGCGCGCGGGCCCTAGCTCACGACCTACGCCGGGGCTCAACCGGGCGCCGTGGGTGCGTCGATCAGCGAGGACAGGGCGAAGTGGATCGCCGCGGCGAGCGAGTCTTCGGGCCCGAGCGGGAACCCGCGGGCGTGGAAGCGGACGATCCCGCGGCGGTCGATCACCAGGATCACCGGGGCCCGCGTGTAGTCGTAGAGCCCCTCGCGGATGTCGGCCGCGGCGCCCTCGAGGCCGAGGGTGTTGGGGTCGTTCTGGGACGAGGCGAGCTGGAAGATCGGGAGCAGCGCCGTCTGCTCCGCGCCGACGCGGCTGCGCGCGTGCGTGCGGAAGACCGGCTCGGCGCGGAAGTCGGTGACGAAGTAGGGGTCGACGCCGGCCGCCTGCAGCTCGTCCGCGTGGTCCTGCAGGTGGGCGTACACGCTGGGCACGAGCTGGTACGAGCGCCGCTGCTCCTCGATCTTCGGCGGGTACTCCCACACCACGACGAGCGCGGCGCGCCCGTAGAGCTCCCGGCCGTTGACGTACCCCCGCGGCTCGTCCGCCCGGTAGAACCGGATCGCCGGGATCGCGTGGCCGAAGAGCCTGTCGCGGGCCCACTCCGGCGCGCGGTCGAGGGCCGCGGCCCCGACGGTGAAGAGGGGCGGCGCCCCGGTGAGCGGCGGCAGGTCGTCGCGCGGGCGGGCGACCAGCGTCACCTCCCGGGTCTCGGTGGTCCCGTAGGGCACCACCAGGAGCTGACGCGGCTCGCCGCGCGCGAGGTTCAGCGCGTCGATCTCGGCGCCGCTGCTGACCGGGCGCCCCTCGACCGCGAGGATCCGATCGCCGCGCCGGATCTCGGCGCACCCCTGATCGCACCCGAGGTTGTACGCGACCCACACACCGCCCCCCGCGAGCGCGTCGTGCCGCGGCTTGCGGGCCGGGTTGAGCTCGGGGGCGCAGGCCGCGAGCGCAAGGAGCAGGGAGACGGCGATCCGCATGCCCGCAGCCTAGTGCGACCCGCCCGGGTCGGCCAGCAGGGTGCTACCCTCGCCGCCGTCCATGTGGAGCCCGCCGGAGAAGATCCGCCACGCGATCCCGCCCGCCCGCTGGCCCAGCGCCGAGGAGGCCGCGGCCAGCCTGTGGGTCTCCCCGCTCGACCTCGGGCCCTGCGCGCTCACCCAGCGCACCTGGGTCCCCGCGATGGTCCCCTGGCGCGCCACGGACGAGGGCCTCGTGACCCCCGAGGTCCTCGGCTGGTACGAGCGCTTCGCCCGCGGCGAGCCCGGCGTGCTCGTCGTCGAGGCGACCGGGATCCGCGACGTCCCGAGCGGACCGCTGCTGCGGATCGGCGACGACCGCTTCGTCCCCGGGCTCCGTGAGCTCGTCCAGGTCGTGCGGCGCGCCAGCGGCGGGCGCACCCGCTTGCTGATCCAGCTCATCGACTTCCTCGCGGTGCGACGGCGACCGCCGCCCGAGCGCTTCTTCCAGCGCTTCCTCAAGCTCGACGCCGGTCACCGCGAGCGCCTCGCTACCGCGCTCGGCGAGGCCGCCTGGCGCGACGCGGCCGAGCCCGACCTGCGCGCCCGCCTCCTCGCGGCAGAGCCGGCCCTCCTCGACCGCGTCCTGAGCGCCCGCGAGCGCCGCGAGCTCGACTACGGCTACCGCGAGCTCGTGACCGACACGCACCTGGAGCACGTCCGCGACCTGCCGCGCGTCCTCCCCGGGCTCTTCGCCGACGCCGCCGCCCGCGCCGCCGAGGCCGGCTTCGACGGCGTCGAGCTCCACTACGCCCACGCCTACACCATGGCCAGCTTCCTCTCGCGCACCAACACCCGCGACGACGGCTACGGCGCCGACCTCGCGGGCCGGCTGCGGCTCCCGCTCGAGGTCTTCGCGGCCGTGCGCGCCCGCGTCGGCGCGGGCCTCGCCCTCGGCTGCCGCATGCTCGGCGACGAGGTCATCGCCGGCGGGAGCGACCTCGCGGACGCCGTCCACTTCGCGCGCGCCTTCGCGGCCGCCGGCATGCACTTCATCAGCGTCTCCAAGGGCGGCAAGTTCGACGACGCCGAGCAGCCCCGCGTCGGCGAGGCGGTCTACCCCTACACCGGGCCGAGCGGCTACGAGTGCATGCCGACGGTGCGCAGCGACGCCCGCGGCCCCTTCGGCCGCAACGTGCCCCTCGCCGCGGCGATCCGGGCGGCGATCCGCGCCGACGGTCGCGCCACCCCGGTCGTCACCGCGGGCGGGATCCACAGCTTCGATCAGGCCGAGGCCATCCTCCGGGCCGGCGAGGCCGACATCGTCGCGGCCGCGCGCCAGACCCTCGCCGATCCCGACTGGTTCAAGAAGATCCGCCTCGGCCGCGGCGCCGAGGTTCGCCGCTGCAAGTTCACCAACTATTGCGAGGCGCTCGACACCCAGCACAAGCAGGTCACCTGTCAGCTCTGGGACCGCGAGGAGCTCGGACCTGACGTGCCGCTCAGCAGCGACGGCAAGCGTCGCCTCCTCGCCCCGACCTGGTCCTGAACCCGCCCTGCGCCGCCCTCACAACCCCGTGCAGATCATCCCGGCGCACTTCGCCAAGTCGATGCAGTCGGTCGGGCCCTCGCACGCCGCGAGGCACGCCGTGCCCATCTGGTTGCAGGCGTAGAACCCGCAATTGTGCGAGGCCATCGGCACGCACTGCCCCATCCAGTCACACTCGTAGTCGATCGTCTCCGCGCCGACCCCGTTCTCGTTGCAGGCGGGCCTGCAGGTCTCGGTCAGGTCGTCGAACGTACAATAGGCCGCGGGCACGAAGCTCGCAGCCGGGGAATTGGGCACGCAGGCCTCCTCGTGCGAGCAACGCTGATCGCACTTGCCTCCGGGCGCGAACCCCCCGACGCCCGCGCACTGCCGCAGACAGGCCCCATCCGGCCCGCAGACGCCGGGCGCGGGCGGGTAGAGGCGGCAGCCGATGTCCGAGGGGCCCGCGATGAAGTCCTCGCACCGCTCGCCGATCTCGAGCTGGCAGGGCGCCCCGTCGAGGATCGAGCAGTGACCCGCCGCGCAGGCCTCGCAGGTCGCGCACGACGACACGCAGACGCCGGCCTGGCAGGTCGCACAGGCGTCGGTGCAGCACCCGACCGAGTCGCACGCCTCGCCGACCTGCGCACACAGGCCGGAGCTCGTCGAGCTCGAGGAATCCGCCGGACCCGTGGTGCTCGTCCCGGCGGAAGCGCCGTCCGATCCCTGTGCTGCGGAGGTGCCCCCCTCGGAGCCGCTGCTGGTCGCCGTCGCGCTCGTCGCCGTCGCGCTCGTCGCCCCCTCCGTCGCGCCCGAGGACGTGCCCGTCGCGCTCGCGCCAGGGTTGAAGTCCGGGTTCGGCCGCAGGCAGCCGATCACGCCCGCGAGGAGGAGGCCCCCGAGCGCGGCGGAGCGACCTGGTCGGTGAGCCATGTCCCCTACTGTACCTCCACCGGCGCCTCGATGGGTGTCGGCGTGAGGTCGGCCTTCAGGTGGACCTGCGCCGTGAGGCCCTGCGGGTCGAGGCCCGTCTTGCTGAAGTCGAAGACGTGCCCCTTGCCCGGCTCGTAGGTGACCTCATGGGGCTCGCCCTGAGGCTCGCCGTCCTTCAGGAAGCGGAGCACCAGCGGCGCGCGAACCGTGACGGGGTCCGCCGGCCCCACCTCGGGATCGAGGAGCCGGTAGCCGCGGATCGGCCATCCTTTATAGGTCTCGTAGGCGGGCGCCTCCAGGGTCATGGCGAGCGTCAGCGCCGTGCCGCTGAGCTTCGCGCTCACCGCGAGCCCCTTGGCGATCGTCACCGCGAAGGGCGGCGACGCCAGCTCGTAGTCGCTGGTCGCCCCGCCCGTGTGCGCGCGGCCCGTCACGACCACACGATAGGTCCCGGCGGGCATGTCCGCCGGGACCTGCCAGTCGACGTACCATCGGTGCGAGCGCACCGGCAGCGTGTCCCCCTTCGGCTCCGGGTCGGGCGCGTAGTGGGTGATCATGTGGTAGCGGCTGTTGTCGAGCGCGGCGCCGGACCAGCCGCTCGGCGAGGGCACGTCGACGAAGCCCTGCCCTGCGTCGACCTGGACGACCACGCGCGGCTCGCCGAGCGATGGGTCGCCGCCGGTCCAGCCGACCCGCATCGTGTCGCCGCGGCCGACCT
>CAZMML010000288.1:0-5455 GCA_964567335.1 uncultured Nannocystis sp.
CGTCTTGCCCGATTTCGAATTGCCGCGCGCGCGCGGCGGGACCTGGTCGCTCCGCGAGGCGCGCGCGCGCGGCCCGGTCGTCGTCGTGTTCTACCGCGGCTTCTGGTGACCCGCCTGCAACGCGCAGGTCGGCGACCTGCAGGCGCACCTCCAGGACTTCACCGCGCGCGGGGCGAGCCTCGCGGCGATCAGCGTCGACGAGCCCGCCGACTCGCTCGCGTGGGCCGAGCGCAAGGGCTGGACCCTCGAGATGCTCAGCGACCCACAGCAGCGGCTCATCGCCTCGCTCGGCCTCACCAACCCCGAAGAGCCGGGCCTCTCGCTCCACGCGATCTTCATCGTCGACGAGCGCGGCGCGATCTTCTACCGCAAGGTCGCCCGTCGCCGCGCCTACGCCGACGAGCTGCTCGACGCCCTCGATTACCGCGCCGGCACCTACCGGCCGCGCGCCGAGGCGCCACCCCCCTAGCGCGCCGGATCGATCCCTCGCCGAGCCACGCGGGACCCAGCGAACTTCCCCTCTCGCGTCGCCGGCACTCGAGCTCGCCACGCGCGCCGGCACGATCTCCAGGTGGAACCGACGGTGGGGCGGCCGAAGGGCGCCCCACAGCCGGACCCATCGTCGCGCCCATAGCCCGATCCGAGCGGAGCCCGCACCGGCGCCGCGCGTCCTTCAGGAGTTCGCCTCCTGGAGGTGAACTCCGCAATCGACCCGGCTCGGCTCCGCGATCGACGGCTCGCGGTGTCGAGCCGGGCTACGCCTCCTCGGGCGCCGCCGCGAACGCGTCGCGGAGGAAGCGCGAGAGGCCCGCCGCGAAGCGGTCGATGTTCGCGGTGAAGCGCTCGTCCGCGACGTAGAGCTCGCCGAGGCCGCGGTGGATCTCCCGGGTGCAGGGATAGAACCAGCGCGTGATGTGCTGCCGGTGGACCTCCACCTGCGCCTGCACGGCCGGGTCGTCCGGGGCCTTGCCCGCCCGCATGAGCTCTGCAAGCGCGCGGTGGTTCTCGTCCCCCTCGCGCTTGATCTGCTCCCAGGTCGCCGCGTCGTAGGTGCGGGTGCGCCGCATCGACTCGGCGAAGGCCTCGGTGTGGCCCCAGCGCTCGCGCGCCTCGTCCTCATGACGCGCGGGGTCAAAGCCCGCGAAGATGTCCTTGAACTGCTCGGGTCTCATGGTCCTTCCTTCCTCGAGGTCCCGCAGCGCGGCGTCGATCGCCGCGATCGTCGCGTCCAGCTGCTCGCGGCGCTCGAGCATCAGCCGTCGCTGCTCCCGCAGCGCGGCCGCTCGATCGAAGTCGGGGTCCTGGATCAGGGCCGCGATCTCGTGCAGGGCGAAGCCGAGCTCGCGGAGGGTCAGGACCTGCTGCAGGCGCAGCACGTCGCGGTCCTCGTAGAGCCGGTACCCCGCGGCGCTGCGCGCCGAGGGCGTCACCAGGCCGATCTGGTCGTAGTGATGCAGCGTGCGGACGGTGACGCCCGTCCGCTGAGCGAGCTCTCCGACGGTGTAAGCCACGGCTGGGAACCTCGTGCGAGCACTCTGCGGCCTGACGTCGCGCGAGGGTCAAGCGACCTCGATCGGCGCAGACTCACGAGCTCCTCACGCGCGGCGAGGCTCGCGGCGAGGCATCGCCCCGGGTCCGCGCGCGAGCGCTGCTCTCACCCGGGCTCGACCGTCGGGCACACCTCGTTCGGCCAGACCGCGGTGTTGTTGGTCTCGTCGCACTCGAAGATCTTGCCCTCGCCGACGCCCGTGTCGTCGACCGTGATCACCGGCTGCTTCTGCGCCAGCTTCTTCGCCTCGAACTCGAACCAGAGCACCTCGCCGGTCTTGCCCGGCGGGATCGGCAGGGTCGTCTCGATCGTCACGACGATCGGCCCGCCCATCCCGGCGCGCACGGTGACCGGGATCCCCGCGGGCACCTCGAGCGTGCCCGCGTTGCGCGGCCGCGCGGCCATGAAGAAGCTCCCTTGCTCGCACTTGTCCTCGCACACGCTGAGGATCTCGACCTGCAGGTCGTGGTACTCGCCCGGCTGCTGGCCGACGTCCGCCGAGCGGAAGCTGTTGAAGTTGAGCTTGTTGAGCCAGTTGCTCGAGTACTGCTTCGGGATCGAGCCGAGGTCGTTGACGTTCGTGATGTGGTAGGTGTGCTGGTTCCAGATCTTGCGCCCGGGCGGCCAGCTCTTGTTGAGGTCGCCGTAGACCGTGATCGCGCCGAACTGCGCGTTGCCGCTGCAGTGTCCGAGGACGATCTCGACCTGGTTGTCGCCGTCGACGTCGGCGACGATCGGGGTCTCGAGGATCGTGTAGCTCGAGTGCTCCATCGACGTGAACTTGACCGTCCCGTCGAGCCCGGAGAAGAAGCGGATCGCCTTCTCGTCGGCGAAGAGCACCTCGGGGTAGCCGTCCATCTCGAAGTCGAAGAGCACCGGGCCCGCCGCGCCGCTGCTGTCGGTGATCGTCGTCTGCCACAGGAGCGCGCCGCCCCACTCCATCGCCAGCAGCTTGTTCTGGGCCGCGAACACGAACTCGGGCGTGCCGTCGCCGTCGAGGTCGTCGATCGCCGGGACGCCGATGTTGCCGGTGTAGGTCAGCGGGCCCCAGGCGGGCTTGCCGTCGTGCTCCATGCCGTAGAGCAGCGTGCCGCTGGTCTTCACGATCTCGCCGAGCCCGTCGCCGTCGAAGTCGGCGATCGCGACGAGCCCGTCGATCGTGCCGTTCTGCCAGATCGTCAGGCCGTCGTGGTCGTAGGCCGCGTTGCCCGTGACGACCTCCTGGACCCCGTCGCCGTCGAGGTCGGTCACCGCCGAGAGCGCGCCGTAGGTGCCCCCGTTCGGGTTGCCGCCGTAGTGCGCCGCGCCCTTGCCCTGCGCGCCCTTGCCGAGGAGGTTGCCCGCGCTGTCGAGGATCGAGTTGCCGATGACCACCTCGGCCAGACCGTCGCCGTCCATGTCGGCGATCGACGGGTAGTTGTAGCCCAGCGAGTCCATGCTCGCCGCCAGGGTCGCGTTGCACCACTTCTGCGTCCCGTCGCGGGCGTCGAGGGCGCACACCGTGTTGTTGCTGGCCGTGATCAGCTCGCTCCAGCCGTCGCCGTCGATGTCCCCGAGCGAGAACCCGCCGTCCTTGCCGAAGTTGCCGGCCTTCTGCCAGGCGACGCCGCTGCCGTCGCCCCACAGCGCCACGACCTGACCCGACTGGTACAGGTACACGACCGGCTTGTCCTTCGAGTCGATCTTCCCGGTCATGTTGGTGTCGATCGTCTGACCCGCGACCGCCGGCCCGCAGAAGGTCCCCGAGCCCCACTTCCACTCCACCACCGGCGTGAAGGTGCCCATCTGCAGCGGGATGTCGCACGACTCGTTCAGCGGCACGTCCTCCTCCGGGAAGTCGGGCTCCGGACAGATCTCCATCACCCCGCCGGAGGAGCTGCTCGATCCGCCGCCGCCGCTGCTGCTGCCCGTGCTCGTCCCGGAGCTCGCGTCGCTGGTCGAGCCGGTCTGTGTCCCGGCGCTCGTCGACGTCGTGCCGGTGGTCGGCTCCGGCCCGGTCGTCGCGCTCGCCGTCCCGGTGCCGGTCCCCGTCGCGCTCCCCTCCGTCGTACCCTGGGTGCTCGTCGTGAGGGTCGGATCGATCGAGGTCGTCGAGCCGGAGCCCGACTGCGACTCGCTCGCGGTCTCGCCGCTGTTGTCACCGCAGGCGAGCGCGGAGGAGAGCAGGATCAACCAGGTCGCTGTGGGGATCGGACGCATAGCGTCCGACCATGACATCCACGCGAGCTGACGTCAACGACGCCGCCGACGGAGGCCGAGCAGGAGCAACGCGGCCAGCGACGCGCCCCCGGAGGCGCCCCCGGCCTCGCAGCCGCCGCACCCCTTCGGCGACGCCGGGGACTTCACCGGCTCCGCGGCCTTCGCCGGCTCGGACGCCTTCGCCGGCTCGGACGCCTTCACCGGCTCGGGCGCCTTCGCCGGCGCCGGCGGCAGGGTCGGCGGGGGGATCGCCGTGTTCGGGTCGCCCGAGACGACCGCCCCCTTGTCGTCGAGGTGGTCGGTGCGGACCAACTCGGCCTTGCACGTGTCGCCGGTGATCGCCACCCGGTAGATCCACCGGATCTCCGCCGTCGGCGAGGTGTCCGAGATCGTCCGGACCCCGGGGAAGGGCGCGTGGCAGTCGCTGCCCTTGACGAGCTCGGCGACCTTGTCGCGGTCGAGCGCGGCGCGGAGCTCCTCGAGCTTGCCGAGCTTGTCGGCGGCGACGAGCCGCAGGACCATGTCGCCGCCGAGCGGGTGCCACTCGACCGGCTGCGGCGCGCCGGTCGTGATCCGGTCGGCGCCGCGGAAGGTGCGGGCGAGGACGAGCGCCTTGCCCGCCGGGACCTCCGCGTCGACCTGGATCGAGAGCTTCACCGCCTTCTCCCCCGGCCCGAGCATGTCGGCGCGGGTCGAGAGCGGGGCCAGCAGGAGCGTCAGGAGGGTCAGCGGGGCGAGCGAGCGCATGGCTGGCGAGGATGCCAGAGCCGCCTCGCCCTCGCCACACGGCGGCGCCTGGCCCTCGGAGCAGAGACGCGGTAGCGTGCGCGAGTGCGCCCCTCCCTCCTCGCCCTGCTCCTCGCCGCAGCCCTCGGACCCGCGCTCGCGCGCGCGGGCGAGACCGTCCTGGAGCTCAAGGGACAGGTCCCACAGGACCGGCTCGACCACTTCTTCGTCCCCTTCGACGTGCCGCCCGGGACGCGGGAGATCGCGGTCCACCACGACGACCTGTCCGACGACAACATCCTCGACTGGGGCCTCGTCGATCCGCAGGGCGAGTTCCGCGGCTGGGGCGGCGGCAACACCGAAGACGCCGTGGTCGGCGAGGCCGCGGCGTCGCGCTCCTACGTCCCCGGCCCGATCGCCGCGGGCGCGTGGCGCGTGGTCGTCGGCAAGGCCAAGATCGCCGCGCCGCCGGGCGAGTACCAGATCCTCGTCACCCTCCGCGACGCCGCGACCCTCCCGCCGCAGGACGAGCGCGCGGCCTACACCCCGGCGGAGCTCGGCGGCGGCCCGCGCTGGTACGCGGGCGACTTCCACGTCCACTCGCGCGAGAGCGGCGACGCGGCGCCGACCCTCGACGCGATCGCCGACTTCGCCCGCGGCCGCGGCCTCGACTTCGTCGAGATCAGCGATCACAACACGAACACGCAGCTCGACTTCTTCGTCGACGCGCAGCCGCGCCACCCCGAGCTGCTCCTCCTCCCGGGCGCCGAGTTCACGACCTACGCCGGCCACATGAACGCGCTCGGCGCGACCGCGTGGGTCGACCACAAGATCGGCCAGCCCGGCGTGACCATGGCCGCCGCCGCCGACGCCTACGACGCCCAGGGCGCGCTGCTCTCGGCCAACCACCCGGCGCTCGAGCTCGGCGACGTGTGCATCGGCTGCGCCTGGAAGGTCGACCTCGACCCGGCCCGCCTCCAC
>CAZMML010000289.1:0-5450 GCA_964567335.1 uncultured Nannocystis sp.
CCGACGTCGCGGCGGCGGCCGTCGAGCGGGACCCCGCCCGGCGCCGGGCGGGCCCGGAAGGGCTGCGAGTAGCCGGCGCGGCCGGAGGACGCCTCGGCCGCGAGGACGAATCCAGGGTCCGAGCCGAGGAAGGCCGCCACCCAGCGCAGCATCGCCTCCGCCGCGCCGCCTTGGTCGCTCGACGCCTGGGCCGGATCGAGCGACCAGGACGCGCCCCGCGGGAGGTGCGGCGCCATCCCCGAGGCGAGGGCCTGGCGCACCCTCGCCGCGGCGCCGGCCGCGATCCGCAGGCCGACCCGCGCGTCGCAGTCGCGGAGCGAGTCGGACTCGAAGGACAGGATCTCCGCGTCGGCCGGAGCGAGCGCCGCCAGCCACTCCGCGGCGAGGCGAGTCGCAGCGCGGTGCCCCTCGGCGGCGGCCGTCGCGCCGTGGGTGTTGACGCCGCCGATCCGCGCCGTCCACGGCTCGCCGGTCAGGCCGCGCCCGGGCTCGGCCGCGAACAGGACGCCCGCCATCGCGGCGTTGAAATTCTCGACGTTGACCTCGTAGGGCACGATCCCGTCGACCGTGTAGCCCCAGCGGACGCCGCGGCGCGCGAGCAGCTCGGCGAGGCCGACGACGGCCTCGTGGCGGCCGACCTCCTCGTCCGGGCGGCCGACGAAGACGAGGGGCGGGCGCGGGATCGACTCGTCCGCGGCCAGCAGCGCGGCGAGGGTCATGCAGTGGGCGAGCCCGAGCTTGTCGTCGAGGCCGAAGGGCTGGTCACCGGGCCCGTGGACCACGTCATGGCCGAGGAAGGGCGCGAGCGAGGGGTAGGTGGCGAGGTCGACCTGGATCTCCGGGTTGCTCGGGAAGCGCAGGCGCTCGCCTCGCCACCCGCGATGGACCTGCAGCGAGGGCACCGCGGCGGTCCCCCGGGCGGTGTCGAGGTGGACCATCAGGGCGACCGGGGCGCGCGTGGCCCCGGCGCCGCGTCCGGGGTAGGACGCGATCACGTTGGCCTGAGGGTCGCGCTCGACGGCGGCGCCGAGGCGGCGGTGGTGCTCCGCGACCGCGTCGGCGAGGGTCGCCTGCCCCGGGGTCGTCGGGATCGTCAGCGAGCGCTCGTCGCTCGCGCTGTCGATCGCCACCATCGCCTCGAGGTGCGCGCGCGTCAGGGCCCCCAGGGTCTCGTCGGTCCAAGCGTCGGCTGCGATCATGGCCGCGGATCCTACCCGCGGCGGCGCGCCGCGACGAGCCTCTGTCGCCGCTCACTCCGCGGCGCGGCAGATCGGCGCGCCGGAGCTGCCGAAGAAGCGCGCCTGCTCGGCGGGCGTCGGCTCGCGTCCGGCCAGGGCGCAGGCCTCGCGGCGGAGCGCCGCCTCCGAGAGGTCCCACAGCACGACGCCGTCGCAGCGGCTGCTGAGCAGCAGCCCGCCGTCCGCGGAGAGCATCACCTGACCCTCGGGCGTGTCGCCGACGGCCGGGTTGTGGAGGCGCAGCGCCGGCGCCAGCTCCTCGCCGGTGTCGAGATCCCAGAGGGCCACATTGGCCGTCGCGTTGCCCTCGGCGGCCGCACCCGCGAGGACCCGGCCGTCCGCCGAGAAGGCGATCGCACCGACCCCGCGGGGCACCCGCAGGGGGATCGCGCGGCCCTCGGCCAGATCCCACACGCGGACCCGCGACCCGGCGACCGCGAGGCGGCGAGCGTCCGACGACCAGACCACCTGGGTCGGCACGGTGTCCAGCGCGAGGGCGGGGCTCGCCGGGCCCGTCGACCCGTCGACCTCGCGGACCTCGACCTGTCCCGCGTCGCACACGCCCGGGCGCGCTCCCGTTGTGCAGTGGGCGAGCGCCAGTCGTCGCGCTCCGGGGGCGAGCGCCAGGAGGTCGGTCGCCGGACCGTCGAGCTTGGTCCGACGCGTCAGGCCCTCGCCCGCGCTGACGTGGAGCCCGTCCTGCTCGCGGGTCGCGACCGTCACGCCCCCGGACTCGTCGAGCCCGAGCGCCAGCGCCAGCGGCCGGGCAGGGAGCGCGCCCAGGGTCGTCCACGCCGCTCCCGGCGTCCACGTCGACACCTTGCCCTCCGCGTCGGCCACCACCAGCGCGCCCGCCGGTGTCCACTGCATCGCCAGCGCCTGTCCGCCCGCGAGCGGCGGCGCGTCGCGCGTCGTGCCGTCGACGCCGAGGAGCTTCACGACGCCAACGCGCTGCGTCCCGTCGTAGTCGAAGATCGCCGCCCGCGAGCCGCTCGGGTCCAGCGCCGCGGCGACCGGACCGTGGCGGAAGCCGCTCCCCTCCCAGAAGGTCGGCGTGACCCCGCGCGGCGCCAGGCGCTGCGGATCGAAGATCCGCACCGGCGCGTCCGCCTCGAACGAGGCCGCCAGCAGCTCGCCCTTCGCCCCGGTCGCGGCGAGCGCGGACACGCGCGCGGGCAGCTCGATCGGCGTCCCCCGCGGGGCCAGGGTCGTCGCGTCCCACAGCGAGATCCCGTAGTTGGTCGCCGCCGCGATCGTCCCGTCGTCGCGGAAGCGCGCCGCCAGGACCACCTCACCCGCGCCGAGGCGGACGATCCGCGGCGCCCCGACGATCTCCCCCCGCGCGACCTGCCACAGCGCCAGCGCGCCGTCGCCGCCCGTCAGCAGGCGCCCGCCTCCGGGGTCGAAGCGGGCCAGACGCATCGGGCACGGGGTCTCGACGCAGTCGGGTCGGAGCGGCGTGCGCTCGCCCGTGTCCGTCGCGATCACCAGGATCTTCCCGTCCGCCTCGCCGCCGCCGACGACCAACCTGCGCCCCTCGGGCGAGAGCCCGAGGTCGGCGGGGCCGCGCAGGTCCGCCGGCAGCACCCCGATCCGCCGCGGCGTCCAGTTCGGGGCCGCGAGCAGGTAGCCGACCGCCAGCTTGCCTCGCCTCACGGCCAGCAGCGAGCCGCCGTCGGCCGAGAAGGCCAGCCCCTCGATCCACACCGCGTCGTCCCGGACCTGCGCCTCGGCGGGCAGCGACGCCGCCGCGCGGGCCCGCCGCTCCGCGAGGTCCCACAGCGTCACGCGCCCGCCCGCCTCGCCGATCGCCAGCCACGGCTCGCGCGGATGGACGGCGACGTCGACCGCGCGGAGCTCGGCCGGCAGGAGCGGCGTCGCCTGGGCCTCTGCCAGCGACCACACCTGCCCCGCGTGATCGAGGCCGACGAGCCCGCCGCGTCCCGAGCTGACCTTGACCAGGCGCGCCTCGCCCGGCGCCGAGCGGCGCGCGACGAGGTGCGGCGCCCTCGTGAGGGCGCTGAGCAGCGCCCCCTTGCGCTCCCAGGGATCGGCGAGGCGCTCCGCCGCGGCGACGCCGAGCAGGGCGGCGAGCTCCGGGCTCTCGTCGCGGTAGAGACTGATCTGCGCCACGAGCTGCCGCGTCACCCGCTCCTCGGCGGCGCGCTGCTCGGCCTCGGCGGCGCGCTGCTTCTCCTCGGCGGTGCGCGCGGCCGCGTGCGCCTCCGCCAGCGCGCGCGCCCCCTCGCGGCGGATCAGCACGATCCCCGCGATCAGCCCCGCGACCGCCAACAGGGCCAGGATCCCGAGGGCGAGCCGCAGCAGCCGCAGGTTGCGGCGCGCGGACTCCTCGCGCCCGCGCACGCGGGCGCTCTCGGCGAGGAAGGCGCGCTCGACCTCCGAGCGCTCCTCCGGCGCCGCCAGGTGCCCGGCCGCCTCCGCGGCGGTAGCGAGCAGCAGCGCCTCGGGCCGCCCCTGGCTGTCCCAGAGTTCAGCCTGACGCTGGACCTCGCTCAAGCGGGCCGCCAACCACCGCGCGTTGCTGGCGAGCAGTGGCCGCACGATCCGGTCGTGGGCCAGCTCGAACCAGGTCATCCCGCGGCGGGTGTCCGTCCGCAGCAGGTGCGCGTCGACCAGCGCCTGGAGGGCCGCGTTCGCCAGCCCCTGCGTCGACGCGGGGGTCTGGAGCACCTGCGTGCGCAGCCCGGCGGCGGTGACCAGCCGCCGCCCGATCCACTGCCGCAGCGTCCGCTCGGGCGTCGCGCTCGCGCGCGCGGCGGCCTCGACCTGCGCGTCGTAGTAGCTCGCCAGCGCCGCGTCGACGTCCCCGAGCGCGCGCAGGTGGCTCGCCCCGATCGTGCGCTCGTCGGCCCCGAGCCGCCGCCACAGCCCCTCGCACACGACCTGCAGGTGGACCGGCTCGACGTGGGGCCCGCGCTCGGTGGTCACCGAGCCGTCGAGCCCTTGCACATGCACGACCCGGAGGTCGTCGACCAGCGTCCCGGCGGCGTCCGGCTCGAAGCGCACGCCGGCCGCCTCGGCCGGCCCGCGCACGGCGGCGAGCGCGGCCTCGCGGCCGAGCAGGTCGAGGCGGAAGGTCGCGCGCAGGCCGGTCGGCAGCGCGTCGCGGTAGGGGTCGAGCCCGGCGATGTAGTCCTCGCGCATCGACGCGATCAGCCACACCCGCGCGTCGCGGAGCGCCGCCCCGAGCCCCGCGAAGAAGGCCTGCCTCGCCGCGGTGGCGGTCGGATCCGTGGTCAGGATCTCCTCGAACTGGTCGATGATCAGCACCTCGGGCGCCTCGGGGTCGCCGCTCCGCTCCGCGCGGCGCCGCTCGAGGTAGCTCGCCAGCGAGTGCCGCGACAGCGCGGCCAGATCGAGGTTGTTGGCCTCCTCGCCGTCGTCCTCGAGGCTGAGCAGCGCGCTGAGCGAGTAGCGGTCGATCGCCGTCAAGCCGGCCGGGGGCGGGGTCCCGACGCGCAGGACCGGGTGGACGTGGAACCCCTCCGCGCGCAGCCGCGGCAGCAGCCCGGCCTGCAGCAGCGAGGTCTTGCCCGCCCCCGAGGGCGAGTAGAGCAGCACGATCCGCTGCGCGAGCAGCAGGTGGAAGAGCCGCTCGAGCTCGCGATCGCGGCCGTAGAGGCGCTCGCCGGCGCGGAGCGAGCGCGGACCGACGTAGGGGTTGGGGCGGCCGCTCACGCGCCGGTCCTCCCGCCCGGCAGGCGCGCGGCGAGCTCACGCAGGAAGTCCTCGGCGGAGCCCCAGAAGATCGTGATCTCGGACTGCTGGAAGTAGCTCTCGAGGTAGCGCCGGGCCCGCGCCCCGTCGAGCGCCTGCCCGTCCTCCGGATCGATCTGCGCCGCGATGTGGGTGTAGCGCTTGCGCAGGTGGCCCCCGGGCTGGTTCATCAGCGTGCGGAAGAAGACCCGGAACTTCCAGTCGTCGGTCGGGAAGCCGAGGAAGAGCAGCGCCGAGCTGACCAGCGCCGCGCTGACCACCGTCGGGCTCCGGGGTGTCCGCGCGCCGGGGTTGAGGTTGATCAGGAAGTCGAAGATGTCGTTCTCCGTGATCACCAGCGAGTCGGGCTCCGAGAAGCGGCCGAAGAGGTGGTACACCAGCGGCCGCGAGGCCTCGGCGCACCGAGCCTCCTGCTCGATCGGAGGAGCACACTTCAGAACTCCAGTCACCACCGAGACACGCGGACCGGCCGCC
>CAZMML010000290.1:0-5449 GCA_964567335.1 uncultured Nannocystis sp.
GCCAAGTGCTTCAGCACGCCGCGCAAGCTGATCTACCCGCGGACGAGCATCAACCCGTGCTACGGCACCGTCCCCTCGTGCCCGGCGGACAAGAACACCTGGGTTGCGGGCGCCCTGCTGATGACCCAGGCCAACCCGACCTGAGCTGGGGGCCCGAGCCGCGCCCCCCCCCGCGGCTGTCCGGGCGAGCGCGCCGAAGGCCTTCGGGTCTTCGGCGCGAGCGTTTGATGGGCGCGGCGACTCGTGCCTTGAGACATGTCGATAGCGCCAGGCTGCGACGGGCGCCTACCTCGACGCAGGAGGGCGCCTTGCGCGTCGCTTACGTCGGACGATGTGTCGCGTGTGACAGGCGCACATCGACATGTCCTTCCATACATGCTCCGGAGCTGCCTCGAACGACACGGACGCGGGGAGGGACCGCGGGTCACACAGGTAGGGAGCACGCGGTGTTCACCTGTGCCAAAGTTCACGTCCCATGGGCCTTGACCTCCTTCTCTATCTACAAACGAGGATCCTCAAGAAGGCCGCTAATTCAACGGAATTGCACGCACTTGTTCCAGTATGGGGCATTTTTGACCGTCGTGTGCGCGAGCCTGTACCGTGTGCGCGCCGGACATACCCGGCTCGGAGGACTCACCTATGGTTCGCAGCTTTGTCTCCCCCACCCTCATCGTCTTCGGTCTGCTCGCAGGTGCCTGCGGCGACGACGGCAAGGTCGACACGACCGGTTCTGGCACGACCGACCCCTCGACGGGAACTTCCACGACGGAGGATCCGACGACGGGGGGCACTTCGACCTCGTCGACGACGGACGCGACCACGACGGACGCGACCACGACCACGACCACGACCACGACCACCACGACGGACCCGAGCACGACGGACCCGAGCACGACGACGGACGTCAGTTCGTCGACCAGCAACTCGGGTTCGAGCTCTGGCGGCGGAGACCTGGAGGCGTGCCTCGGCATGGTCGATCCGCCGAATGACCCCTGCGGCGTGTGCGCGTGCAACAACTGCCTCGCCGAGCTTCAGAAGTGCCAGATGGACGAGGGCTGCACGGCGATCCGCATGTGCGCGCAGGAGGCCGGCTGCACCGGCGTCGGTTGCCTGATCCCCTGCGGCGCGGTGATCGACATGTACGGCGGGATCGGGGGCATGTCAGCGATGATCGGCCTCGAGCTCAACACCTGCATCGAGGGCGCTTGCCCGGGGCTCTGCGGCGGTTGAGCCGCGTCAAGGGTCGTAGGCGCACCTGAATCCGAGGTCAGGTCTGCGATCCTTGATGTCGCGCAAGCGCCTCGCGGTGGTCTTCACCTCTTCGTCCGTCGTGGAGTTGAAGCCGCCGCCGCGGGTCGCACGGCGACCCGTGTCGGGCCCGCCCCAGCCGATCTGATCCTCCTCGCCGGAGGCGTAGGAGAGCTCCTGGGTCGCGGTCCACTCCCACACGTTGCCGGCGAGGTCCGCGACCTTGTCGCGTCCGCGGCCGGCGCGGTGCGCGTCCACCCGGGCGGTCGCCACGTCGCCGTCGCTCGCGTCGAAGAGCTTCGGATCCGACTCATCGTCCGTCTTCGTCGCGCGGGACCTCGCACATTCCCGGCCGCACGCGTTGAGGAGTCGGGGGCCCGGTTCTTGCTCGCCCCACGCGTAGGTCCGCTCCTGCTCTCCGCCGCGAGCCGCCCACTCCCACTCGGCCTCGGTCGGGAGGCGACCTCCCGCGGCGCGGCAGTAGGCCTCGGCCTGGTGCCACGTCACGCAGTTGACGGGGTGCTTGCGTCGGGTTCGACGGGCGGCGTTGCAGCGGGCGCTCTCCTTCGTCAGCTCCTCGCCGTCGAGCCCCTCCCAGCGGGCGCTCTCGGCCGCCGAGGAGCAGGGACCGCGCGAGGCGCACGCGGCATAGTCGGCGACGCGGACCTCCGTGAGGTCGAGACAGAAGTCTTCGAGCGCGACGACCCCGCCGACGCTGGGCCGGTACCTGCCGCCCGCGACGAGCGTCGAGCCGCGAGGACAGGACCGCGAGGCCCTCGCCGCCTCGACCTCCGCCGGCTCGCGGATCGCCTCGACCTCGACGCGGAGGAGCGCCCGACAGCGCTCGGGGGGGCTGTCGCCCCGCGCGTAGGCGCAGGCTTGCAGGTCGCCGTCGCTGCGCTCGAAGCCGCGGGCCGCGGCAGAGCCGGCCCCTGCGCTGGCCCCGTAGACCTCGGCGCCGCCGCGCAACGCGGCGTCCGCAGCGGCGCTTAGGCGAAACGCTCCGACCGAGAGCGCGGTGATCACGTGGGTCGCGCGCTCGCAGTCGCCGTGGAGATCCGCCCGCAGGGGACGGTCGTGGGGGCTCTCGTAGCGGCCGACGACGGTCAGGTCGAGGCGCAACGCGCCGTGGCGCTCGAGCTCAGCCTCGAGGCTGGCGGCGCCGAGGGGGATCTTCGCGTAGAGCTCGTCGGACCGTGAGAACACGTAGTCGTCGCGCTTGGGCTGCACGCCCTGATAGCTGTACGCGCCGGGCGCTGTGCAACGGAGGAGCTCCATCTCGCAGCCGGCGTAGCGGACCGCGACGCGCTGGTGCCCCCCCTCGATCGACGCCTCGAGGGTGCTGCGGTCGTGGGCCGGCCACTCGATGATCAGGGGCCGGGCGTGGCTGCGGGTCACTCCGCAGCGGGCCTGGTCCGCTGGCGCGTACGCGGGCGGGCGGGCGAGCGCGCTGGCGAGGTTGCCGTCCCGGCAACCTGCCTCAGGGAGCAGGAGCAGCGCGAGGGCGACGAGGCGCGCGTTCGACACGCCGCCAGCGTACCTCACTCGAGGCCCGCTCGGAGCGCCTTGACCGCGCGGTCGACCTCGCCGAGCCCGTCGCCGGGGAAGGACCTCCAGCGGACGGTGCCCGCTCGGTCGATGACCAGGGTGGAGGGGATCTTGTCGACCCGGAAGCGCGCGGTCAGGGCGAGCCCCGCGTCGTGGACCACGGGGAAGCGCACGTCGAGCGCCCGCACCATGGCCTCGGTGTCGCTCGCGTACTCGTCGCCCCCGAGGCCGATGACCTGGACGTCGGGGTTGGCGCGGGCCCACCGCTGGAGCCGCGGCAGGTGCTTCCAGCAGGGCTCGCAGTAGCGCGCGAAGAACTCGACGACGACGATCCTGCCGCGTAGCTCGTCCGTCTTCACCGACTGGCCGCTGAGGGCCCGTCGCGAGAACTCGGGGATCGGTTCGCCGATCAGGACGCTCGGCGCAGAGGGCGGCAGCGTCGTCGGCGCACAGCCGCAAAGCGCGGCCAAGCTCCAGGTGAGGGTCCTTTGCTGGCTCCGCACCCTCTTCGATCTACCGCGAAACACCGGCGCTCCCAAGCGGCTCGTTCTCAAGATGTCTCTTCATTCATATTCTCGGTCCAGGAGCGACGTAGGGGCATCAGGGGAAGCGCAAAAAATGCGCGGACGAGCTCGGGGTGAATTTGGGCGGCGTGGTACTGTCCCTCGTCCGTGCTGCTGTCGCCGGGGACCTTCGACTACACGCGCGTCTCGCCGGAGCTCGGCCGCGAGGTCGCGTGGCTCTGCCTCGCCGTGGTGGTCTGCGGGCTCGCGTGGGCGGCGTCGCGGATGGCCTCGATCCGCCGCAGCTTCCTCGCGCTCGAGGACCCGCGGATGTTCGCCGTCATGCGGATCGGCGCCGCGCTGATGACGATCCAGTGCTTCTGGAACATGAAGCCGCACTGGCGGATGTTGTGGAGCGACGAGGGCCTCTTCGACATCGACGACGCCCGCACCCGCTACGGGAGCACAGCGCTGGCCGGGTGGACCCCGGACGACGGCTTCCTCGACGGATGGGCTGTCCTCAAGTACCTGTGGGGGAAGCACTCGCTCTTCTACTTCTACTCGGCGCCCGACGAGGTGTCCTGGGTGATGTACGCGTTCTTCGGGGTGCTCCTGCTCTACGCGGCGGGGGTCCTGAGCCGGGTCACCGGGGTGCTCTCGTGGCTGATGATGTGCGGGGTCTACAACCACAACATGCTCTACTTGGAGGGCACCGACACGGTCTACCGGTGCTTGTGGTTCGTGCTGATCTTCGCTCGCACGGGGCACGCGTGGAGCGTCGACAACTGGTGGCGCTGCCGACGACTACGGCGGCGAGGTCGCCTCCAAGAGGTGTGGGAGGAGCCGCAGCCGGGCAAGGAGCCGGTCTACCGCCTGGTGCCGAGTTGGCCCCGCTACCTCCTCATCGGTCAGCTCGTGGCGATCTACACCAACACGGGGATCGTCAAGAACGGCGGCATCTGGGTCCAGGGCGACGCGCTCTACTACGCCCTCAACATGGACCACTTCTACCGCTTCGAGGTGTGGACGCAGCAGGTCTCGGCCAGCCTCGGCACCAACGTCTTCAGGGTCATGAGCTGGGTGACGCGCTGGTGGGAGGTGTACTTCGGGCTGGCGACGCTAGGGCTGATCCTCGCCTTCGGTCTGCGGCACCGGGACAAGGAGTGGTATCGGGCGCAAGACGGGAGGTGGGTCGTCCGTTGGCTCGGTCGCCTCGCGCTGCTCCTCGGGTACCTCGCGCTCTACCGCGTGGTCGTGCTCGCGTACCCCTACTGCGTCGAGCTGCCGAAGAACCAGCCAGAGCAAGCCGCCGAGGTCGTCGCGGCCGGCGTCGCGAACGTCCACTTCTGGATGGGCGGCGTCGTCCCGGCGCTCGTGATCGCCTGGCATCTTCTCGGCCGGTGGCCTCTGCGGGTCCGCCGGTGGACCTTCGATCAGGCCTCCGCCCTTCGCTGGACCTTGAGTCGCCGGGTGTGGCTCGGCCTCGGCGCCTTCTTCCATGGCTTCCTGATCTTCTTCATGAACATCGGGATGTTCCCGTTCATCATGCTCATGATGTACGGAGCATGGTTCCGCGGCGAGGAGTACGCCGCGGCGTTGCGCTGGGTCTTGAAGCGGCTCATGAAGACGCCGCTGCGGCGCGTGATCCCGCCGCGTGCGGAGGGATTGACCGGGCCCGCGCAGCAGCCGGAGGACGTCCCGGCGCGCGGGCGTCCCCTCCCCGACTGGGTCGTGCTCGCGCTCGGGGCGCTGATGCTGGCGATCGTGGGCAAGAAGATCGCAGGTGATCGTGACGTCAGCGACCTCGTCTACGCGTGGATCGGTCTTACGCTCGTCCTCGCGGCGGCGTTTCGGTGGCTCCGACGCGGGTCGCTGCCCGTCGGGCCGCGCGAAGGGCCCGCGCTCGCTGGCGGCGCGCCCTACCGCGCGTTCGCGCTCGGGTTGCTGCTTTGGCACGGTTCGGCGGTGGCGCTGCACCTCTTTCCGTCGAGCAACGTCTTCGCGTCGTGGCGCTCCCAGGCGCGGGCCGTCCATGGTACGTGGCTTAGCATGACGGGGACGACGCAGAGCTGGCTGATGTTCGCGCCCAACCCGCCCCGCGCCAACACCTTCCTCAAGACGGTCGTGGTGGACGAAGACGGCGGCCGTTG
>CAZMML010000291.1:0-5431 GCA_964567335.1 uncultured Nannocystis sp.
CTTGAGGCGCTGACCATGGACCGGCTCGCCGAAGCCGCCGGCATCTCCCGCAGCTCCGCCTACCGCCTGGTCGGCAGCCGAGAGGCTCTGGTCGACGAGCTCGCGGCGACAGGCGCGCCCGTCGGCGAGCGCGGGGACGTGCGCGCCCGCGTGCTCGCCGCCGCGCGTGAGGTCTTCTCCCGCCAGGGCTTCGACGCCGCGACGGTCGAGGCGATCGCCGAGACGGCCGAGGTCGGCACGGCCACGGTGTACCGCCACTTCGGCGACAAGAAGGGCCTCGTCGGCGCCGTCCTCGCCGACCTCGCGCCGCGACGCGCCGTGTGGGCCACCGCGCGCGAGCCCTCGGGCGACCTCACGGCGGACCTACGGCGCATCGCCCAGGCGGTGCTCGGCGCGGTCGCGGACAACCCGACCTTCATCCGCCTGATGATGCTGGAGAAGATCCGCGGGAGCAGCCTGATGGGCGAGCTCGCCGCCTCGCCGGAGCGCACGATCCACGCCCTCGTCGCGCTGCTCAACCATTACATCGCCCGCGGCGAGATCGTGGACGAGGACCCCTTCCGGCTCGCCCAGGCCTTCCAGGGCCTGCTCTTCGGCTTCGGCATGCTGCCCACCCTGTGGGGCCTGCCGCGCGACCCCCACCCCGAGCGTGACGCCCAGCTCGTGGTCGATGTCTTCCTCCGTGGCGTCGCGCGAGGTGCCCCATGATCGTCTCCTTCTCCAAGATCCTCCCGGGTGACCTGGCCCGAGTCGGCGGCAAGGGTCTGAACCTCGGCGCGCTCGCCCAGGCCGGCTTCCCCGTGCCGCCGGGCTTCTGCGTCGACACCGAGGGCTACCGGCGCTTCATCGCCGGGTGCCGCGAGCTCCCCGAGCTCCTGGACCGCCTCGATCGCCTCCAAGCCGACGACGTCGTCGGCGTCCGCGAGCTCGGCGCCCGGGTACGCGAGGCCCTCCTCGCCACGCCGCTCCCCCCCGAGGTCGCGGAGGCGGCCCTGGCCGCCCACGCGGAGCTCGGCGTCGAACACAACTACGCGGTGCGTTCGAGCGCCACCGCCGAGGACCTCCCGGGCGCCTCCTTCGCCGGCCAGCAGGACACCTTCCTCGGCGTCCGCGGCGGCGAGGCGCTGCAAGGCGCGATCCGGCGCTGCTTCGCCAGCCTCTTCACCGACCGCGCGATCCTCTACCGCGCGCGCGGCGGCTTCGGGCACCGCGGCGTCGCGCTGGCGGTCGTCGTCCAGCGGATGGTCGCGCCCGACGCCGCGGGGATCCTCTTCACCGCCGACCCCGTGACCGGGCACCGCAAGACGCTGACGATCGACGCCGGCTTCGGCCTCGGCGAGGCCCTGGTCGGCGGGCTCGTCACCGCCGACCTCTACCGCGTCGACCGCCGCGCGCGGGCGATCAAGGAGGTCCGGGTCGGCGACAAGCGGGTGGCGATCTGGCCGCTCCCCGGCGGCGGCACCCGCACCGAGGAGCTCCCGCCCGAGCGCCGCCACGCGCGCGTGCTCGACGACGCCGCGATCTTCGCGCTGACCGAGCTCGGCGAGCGCGTCGAGGCCCACTACGGCGGCGCCCCCCAGGACCTCGAGTGGTGCTTCGAGGGCGGCCGCCTCTTCCTCGTCCAGGCGCGGCCGATCACCTCGCTCTTCCCCCTCCCCGAGCCCGCGCCCGACGACGGCGCCCTGCACGTGTACTTCAGCTTCAGCCACGCGCAGAACATGACCGACCCGATCACCCCCTTCGGCCGCGACCTCTGGCGCGCCGTCCTGCCGATCGGCAAGACCCGCATCGACGCCGTCCCCGGCGACTCCACCACGCTGACGACCGCGGGCGGCCGCCTCTTCATGGACGTCACCCCCGCGCTCCGCGTGCCGCGCCTGCGGCGCCTGATCGGCCGCCTGCTCCGCACCATCTACCCCGACATCGCCTCGACGCTCGAGACGCTCGCCGATCGCCCCGAGGTGCAGGCCGCCGCGCCGCCGCGACGCGCGGCCCTGCGCGCCTTCCTCGGCCTGCTCTGGACCGTCCCCTTCCGGCTCGCCTGGCTCCTCACCGGCGCCCGCCTGCAGGATCAGACCCGCTGGGCCGACCGCTTCATCGCCGACGTCTACCGCGACGTCGAGACCACCCTCCAGGCGCAGCCCCCCGGCGCGCCGCGCCTGCGCGCCGCCCGGGCCGCGCTCGCGCGGGTGTTCAAGATCTTCCCCGCCCTCCCGCCGCGGATCGGCGCCGGCCTGATCGCCCTCGGCAAGCTGCGACAGCGCTTCGAGGGCACGCCGCACGCCGCCGACGTCGAGGCGCTGCAGCGCGGCCTGGTCGGCAACGTCACCACCGAGATGGACCTCCGCGTCGGCGACCTCACCGACCTCGTGAGGCAGCACCCCGAGCTGAACGCGGCGCTCCACGATCACCCGGGCGACGACCTCTCCCGCCTCCGCGCGCTGCCCGGCGGCCCCGCCTTCGTCGACGCCCTCGCCGACTTCCTCCGCCTCTACGGCGCGCGCGGCCAGGGCGAGATCGACATCGGCCGCCCGCGCTGGGGCGACGACCCGACCTTCCTGCTCCGCAGCGTCGCCGGCGCCGCGACCCAAGGCGAGGCCGGCGTCCACCGCCGCCACTTCGCGCGCCTCCAGGCCGAGGGCGAGGCCGCCGCCGCCCGCCTCGTCGCCGCCGCCTCGTGGCCCGCGCGCCCCTGGGTGAAGCGGCTCACCCTCGCCGTTCGCCACTGCCTCGGCGTCCGCGAGCACCCCAAGTTCCTCCTCGTCCGCTGCCTCGAGCTCGTCCGCCGCCTCGCGCGCGAGGCCGCCGAGGTGCTCGTCCGCCGCCAGCAGCTCGCCGCCGTCGACGACGTGTGGATGCTCTGCTTCGACGAGCTCGTCGCCCACCTCGACGACCCCGCCGCCGACGCCCGACCCTTGGTGCTCGCGCGCCGCGCCGACCACGAGCGCTACCGGCACATGAGCCCCCCGCTGGTCGTCACCAGCGAGGGCGAGGTCCCGCAGCGACCTGTCCCCAAGGACCTCCCGCCCGGCGCGCTCGCCGGCCTCGGCGCCAGCGCCGGCGTCGCCTGCGGCCTCGCGCGCGTCGTCCTCGACCCCTCCGCCGAGGTCCTGCGCGCCGGCGAGATCCTCGTCGCGCCCTACACCGACCCCGGCTGGACCCCGCTCTTCGTCCACGCCGCCGGCCTCGTCTGCGACGTCGGCGGCATGATGACCCACGGCTCGGTGATCGCCCGCGAGTACGGGATCCCCGCCGTCGTCGGCGTCGGCGACGGCACCAAGCGCCTGCGCACCGGGCAGCGCCTCCGCGTCGACGGCAGCCGCGGCATCGTCGAGGTGCTGGAGGAGGCGCCGTGAAGGCCGCCATCGCGCTCCTCGCCGCGACCCTCCTCGTCCTCGCCGCGCTCGCCGTGTGGCAAGGCGTCTTCACCGAGGGCCTCCAGCGCGCCGGCCGGACCGGCCTCTCCCTCCTCCCCGTCCTCGTGATCGCCTTCCTCCTCGCCGGCATGGCCGAGGCGCTCCTCCCCGCCGGCTTCGTCGAGCGCTGGCTCTCCGACGCGGCGGGCCTCCGCGGCCACGCCGTCGCCTGGCTCGCCGGCGTGCTCACCCCCGCCGGCGGCCTGCTCGGCATGCCGCTCGCCGCCAGCCTCCTCAAGGCCGGCGCTGGCGTCGGCGTCCTCGTCACCTACCTGACCAGCATGGCGCTGCTGCCGGCCCTGCGCGTGCCGATGGAGGTCGGGATCTACGGCGGTCGCCTCGCGCTGCTCCGGATCACCGCCTCGCTCGCGCTCCCGATCTTCGCGGGACTGACCGCCCAGGCCATCGCCCGGCTCGTGCGCACCGCGCCCCCGTGACGCCCGCCGCGGGTTACCCCGCGCCGCGGCCGCGCCGCGCGTCGAGCCCCTCGCGGAGCTCGACCGCCCAGCGCTCGAGCTCCGAGAGGGTCGCCCCGGTCAGGGGCGGCGCCTGCGTCAGCTCCGCCATCTTCGCCTCCAGGAGCTCCCGCGCCCGCACCAGGCGCGTGCGCGCGGTGCCGGCCGGGATCTCGAGGATCGTCGCGATCTCGCCGGTCGTCACGCCCTCCCAGTAGTGCAGCTCGAGGATCACCTGGGCGTCGATCGGGATCTGTCGCAGGGCCGCTTGCAGCAGACGCACCTCCTCGCGCCGCCCGATCTCGACCGACGCGCGCGGCCGCAGGTCTTCGATCGACACCTCCGCGAATTCGATCTGACGCGGCTCGCGGTACCTCGCCCGCAGGTGCCCGCAGAGCTGCCGATACGCGATTGCGAAGAGGAAGGACCGGAAGCTGCCATCGCCGCGGTAGCGCGGCAGCGCCTCCACGCACGCCAGGAAGGTCGACTGCAGCAGCTCGGAGCCCTCCGCGCCGACCTTCGCGTAGAAGAAGCGCGCGACCGCCTCATAGTAGCGTTCGAAGAGCCGGAAGCCCGCCGCCCGGTCCCCCTCGCGCCACTTCTCGACCAGGCGCCGCTCCTCGTCCGCGTCCCCCGCGGGGACCTTCATCGCGCCCTCACCGCCATGACCAGCGAGCGTGGCAGAGCCCCCGGGACCGCGCAAGCTCCGGCCTGAGCCGCCGTCGCGCGCCTCATCGACGCACCAGGAGATGCGCGGCGGGCGGGGTTCGGGGCAATTCGGACCTGCGAGATCCCAAGAGGCCGCGCCGGTCCATCGTCCATTCCGTCGCGCCTTCATCCGAACCTGGAGAACTCCCGCCATCACGCCCGTCGTGTTCGAGGCTCGGTCCACCTTGAGAACGCGCCATCGACCATCCAGGGGCCGCAGGTTTTGCGGGCCCGGACCGCCGCGTCTCCGGGTACTCCCAAGTTGGCGTCGCATGCCGGGTCCCTTCACGCACCTCACCCTCGTCCGGGTCCTCGTCGCCCGGATCTCCCAGGGGCAGCTGCCCGGACTCTCCGCCGAGGCCGCCCAGGCCGCGGCGCTGTCGACGGCGTCCCGTGATCTCGGCGCCCTGATGCCCGACTGCTCCTACTTCGCCGTCGCCCAGCCCGGTCATGGGGCGTGGGGTGATCGGATCCACAACCGCCGCTCGCGTCAGCTCCTCGCGCACGCGGCCAGGATCGTGGGGGCGCAGCACGAGCCGCTCCGCCGGCGCCGCGGCCTCGCGTGGGCGCTCGGCGTCGCCTCGCACGTCGTCGCCGACGCGGTCGTGCACCCGGTGATCAATCGGATCACGGGGGGGGTGTACAGCGATCTCGACGCGGCCGGGCAGCACCGGCACGCCGAGTACGAGATGCGGCAGGATGTCCACATCTACCAGCGCCTCGGCCTGGGTCAGATCGGTCAGGCCGATCTGATCAAGGTGATGACGCGGGGCTGCAGCGAGGGCCAGCGGCTCGACCCCTGGCTCGAGGAGCTGTGGTCCCGCACCCTGCTCGACACCTCCGTCTTCGACG
>CAZMML010000292.1:0-5429 GCA_964567335.1 uncultured Nannocystis sp.
AACAACGCCGGTGTCGGCCTCGCAGAGGACGGCATGAACCGGATGTGGGTCGGGATCGTCGGCGGGATCCAGGCGATCGACGTCGAGACGATGGCGCTCGGTCCGACCGTGATGTTCCCGGGCGAGATGATCCAGTGCAAGGGGATCAGCGTCGACGTCGACGGGTTCATCTGGGCGGTGCCGGACTCGCAGGATCGGGCCTACAGGGTCGATCCGAACGATCTCTCGTTCCAGATGATCAGCGGGCTCGTGGGGGCCTACACTTACAGCGACATGACCGGCGGTGCGCTCAAGAGCGTCGCCTGCAACCCGCCCGGGTGAGGTCTGGACGCGACGCGCGTGACTCCGCGCGTCCGCTGCCGCGCCCGCTTCGCGCCTCTTCGCCTGCGGGTACGAAGCCCGGGCGCTTCCGCGTCCGTTCATGAGGCTTATGCCCGGGCGCGCCGCGTCGTACCATCTGGGCAGGAGACTGTCCGCGATCTGTGGCGGTGATGTTCCCCGGCGTGCGTGTCACGGAGACCCTCCACGAGGGGGAGAATGCGGTGGTCTATCGCGGCCAGCGCGTCGCGGACGGCCGCGCCGTGATCGTCAAGCGCCTGGCGGAGGACTACCCGACGCCGGAGCGCGTGGCGAGCTTCCGCCAGGAGTTCGAGCTGAGCCGGCGCTTCTCCGCGGCGCCCGAGGTCTGCGCCTTCGAGCAGGTCGAGGGCCGCTGGGTGATGGTCCTCGACGACGCCGGCGGCGTGTCGCTCGAGCGGCTGAAGCTCGCCGGCCGGCTCTCGGTGGTCGACCTGCTGCGCCTCGCGCTCAAGATCACCGACCGCGTCGGTGAGGTCCACCTGCAGCGGGTGATCCACCGCGACATCAACCCGGCCAACATCGTCGTCAGCGCCGGCGGAGACGTGCGCCTGATCGACTTCAGCGTCTCGACCCTGCTGCAGCGCCACAGCGCGGGCTTCACCGGGCCCGCGGCGCTCGAGGGGACGCTGGCCTACATCGCCCCGGAGCAGACCGGGCGCATGAACCGGGGGGTGGACCACCGCGCGGACCTCTACTCGCTCGGGGTCACGCTCTACGAGCTCGCGGTCGGGACGCCGCCCTTCCGCAGCGGCGATCCGATCGAGCTGGTCCACAGCCACATCGCCAAGCGGCCGCGGGCGCCGAGCGAGGCGCGGCCCGAGTTCCCGGACGCGGTCTCGCGGATCATCCTCAAGCTGCTCGCCAAGAACGTCGAGGAGCGCTACCAGTCGTCGCTCGGGCTGCGGCACGATCTGCAGCGCTGCCTCGAGCAGGCGGAGCGCGGCGAGGCGATCGAGCTGCCGACGCTCGGCGAGCGCGACGTCAGCGAGATCTTCCACGTCCCGGAGACGCTCTACGGCCGCCGCGCCGAGCTCGAGGCGCTGCTCGGGGCCTTCGAGCGGGTCAGCGCGGGCGCGTGCGAGCTGGCGGTCGTGTCGGGCGCGCCGGGGATCGGCAAGTCGGCGCTGGTGCGGGAGCTCTACCGGCCGGTCACGCGGGCGCGGGGCTACTTCATCGCCGGCAAGTTCGACCAGTTCGGCCGCAACGTCCCCTACTCGTCGCTCCTCCAGGCGTTCCGCTCGCTGGTGCGGCTGCTGCTGGCCGAGCCGCCGGACCGGGTGGCGGCGTGGCGGCGGCGGCTCCTCGAGGCGGTCGGTCCGAACGGTCAGGTGCTGATCCGGGTGATCCCGGAGCTCGAGCTGATCCTGGGCGCGCAGCCCGAGGTCCCTGAGCTGCGCCCGGAGGACGCCCACAACCGCTTCAACCTGACCTTCCGCGCCGTGATCCGGGCCTTCGCGGGGACCCAGCACCCGCTCGTGCTCTTCCTCGACGACTTGCAGTGGGCCGACCACGCGAGCCTCGAGCTGCTCGAGGTGGTGACGGTCGCGGCGCCGACGCCCGGGCTGCTGGTGCTCGTGGCCCACCGCAGCAACGAGGTCCAGGGGGGGCACCCGGCCCTGATGACGCTCGACCGGATCCGCGGCGGGGGGGTCCGCGCGACCGAGGTCCACCTCGAGGCGCTCGGGGCGTCCGACGTGGCGGCGCTGGTCGGCGACGCGCTCCGCTGCCGGCCCGACGAGGCCGCGCCGCTGGCCGAGCTGGTGCGCACGAAGACCGGCGGCAACCCCTTCTTCGTCGGCGAGTTCCTGCGGCACCTCCACGACGACGATCTGCTCGAGCTCGACCGGGCGGAGGGGCGCTGGCGCTGGGACCTCGAGAAGATCCGCGGCCGCAACATCACCGACAACGTCGTCGAGCTGATGGCGCAGAAGATCGGCGAGCTCGACGCCGACGCCCGCGACGTGCTGAAGGTCGCGTCGGTGCTGGGCAGCCGCTTCGACCTCCGCGCCGTCTCGCAGACCGCCGAGCAGCCGCCGCGGACGGTCGCGCAGGCGCTCTGGCGGGCGCTCCAGGCCGGCTTCGTCGCGCCGGTCGGCGAGGCGGTCGCGCTGCTCAGCCTCGAGTTCGAGGCGGCGTCGGCGCCCGCGGTGGAGCTGCGCTTCACCCACGACCGGATCCAACAGGCGGTCTACGCGATGACGCCGGAGGACGCGCGTCCGGCGGTCCACCGGCGGATCGGCGAGCACCTGCTCTCGAGCGCGCGTCCTGAGGAGGTGCCGGAGAAGATCTTCGACATCGTGGGGCACCTCAACCACGGGCTCTCGCTGCTGAGCTCCTGGGAGCAGCGCGAGCGCCTGGCGCGGCTCAACCTCGCGGCGGCGCGGCGCGCCCGCGACGCGTCGGCCTTCGCGGCGGCGCTGAACTACTTCCGGGTCGGGGCGGAGCTGACGGAGGGCGAGGGGTGGGCTCGAGACTACGCCCTGACCTTCGCGCTCCACCTCGGCGCGGCCGAGTCGGCGTGCCTGATCAACGAGGGGCCGACCATGGACCGGCTCGCCGCGGCGGCGCTGGCCCGGGCGCGCGGGGCCCAGGACCGGGTGAAGGTCCAGCAGGTGCTGATCCAGGCCAAGACGATCCAGCTCGACCTGAAGACAGCGGTCCGGATGGCGATGTCCTCGCTGCGCGAGCTCGGCGTGCGCCTGCCCCTCGACCCGGGCAAGCTCGACGTGCTGGCCGCGGTGCTGCGGACCAAGCTGGCGCTCGCGGGCAAGGACGTCGGGTCGTTCGCGGCGCTGCCCGCGGTCAGCGACCCGCTCGTGCTGGCGCGCACCGAGGTGATGGCGAACGTGATCTCGGCGGCCTACCGCGGGGTCCCGAACGCGTTCATCCTCTTCGTGCTCGAGCTCGTGCGCCTCTCGGCGCGCCACGGGAACAACCCCGCGTCGGGCTTCGCCTACGCCTGCTACGCGCTGATCCTCTCGGGTGCGCTCGGCGACGTGGCCGGCGCGCTGCGGCTGGTGCCGGTCGTCGACGCGATGCTCGACCTGCCGGCGACGCGGCCCTTCAAGGCGAAGACGCTCTTCGCCCTCGGCGCCTTCGTCCTGCCCTGGGGGGCGCACCTGCGGGTCTGCGCCGATCGCCTCTACGACGGCTTCCTGCGCGGGCTGGAGGTCGGCGACCTCGAGTTCGCGGCCCACTGCGGCTACCTCCGCTCGTACTTCCGCGTGCGCACCTGCGACAACCTGCAGGACCTGATCGTCGACCTCGAGCGGATGGCCTCGGCGCTGCGGCCGCTCGAGCAGGACCGCTCCGCGGAGCTGTGCCGGCTCTACCTGCAGGTCGCCCGCAACCTCCGAGGGCAGGCGGCGGCGCCGGCCCGCCTGACCGGCCCCGAATTCGACATCGAGCGGAACCTCGCGGAGAGCGATCGCCTCGCGGACACGCGTGCGATCGTCGAGGGGTCGCTGCAGAAGCTCATCGTCGCGTTCATGTTCGGCGACCTCGACGCGGCGCGGGCGATGGCCGACAAGATCCCGCCGCACCTCGACGATCTGCCCGGCTTCCCGCCCGCCTGCGAGTCGCGCCTGTGGGACGCGCTGGTGGTCCTCGCGGAGCTGCCGCGCGGCGGCCCGGCGCGGCGGGCCGCGATCCGCCGCGCCGAGAAGGACCTGGGCCGGCTCCGCGTGTGGGCCGCGGCGGCGCCGGACAACTACCTCCACATGCGCCTGCTCGTCGAGGCCGAGCTGCACCGGGTGCAGGGCCGCGAGGGCGACGCCCGCGTCGCGTACGACCAGGCGATCGCGGCGGCGTCGGACCGCCACCTGCTCCGCGACGAGGGCGTGGCGTGCGAGCGGGCCGCGGCGTTCTACGCCGGCGCGGAGCAGCCGGAGCTCGCGCTGCTCTACCTGCGGCGGGCGCACCGCTGCTACCAGCACTGGGGCGCGAACGCCAAGGTCGCGGCGATCGAGGCGGCGAGCCCGCAGGTCGCGGTGGTCCGCCCGAGCACCGGGCGCGAGGCCACGGTCCACGCGACGACCAAGCTCGGGTCGACGCTCGACCTCACCAGCGTGCTCCGGGCCTCGCAGGCGATCTCGAGCGAGATCGCCTGGGAGAAGCTGGTCGCCGCGCTGATCAAGGTCGTCATGGAGTCCGCCGGGGCCGACCGCGCGGCGCTGCTGCGGGCGCGCGAGGGGGCGTGGGAGTGCGTCGTCGAGGGCAACGCCGGCGCGTCGGGCCTGATCATCGAGCGCGACCCGCCGGCCCGGGACGACCGCTTCGCGCTCGCGGCGGTCCGCTACGTCGCCCGCACCCGCGAGGTCTTGGTCCGCGACCGCCGCGGCGAGGAGGGCCCCTGCGCCGACGATCCCTACCTCGTGTCGTCGGCGGTCCGCTCGCTGCTCTGCATGCCGCTCGTCAACCAGTCGCGGCTCGTGGGGGTGCTCTACCTCGAGAATTCGGTCTCTGATGGCGCCTTCTTCGAGGCCCGGCTGAGCTTCCTGCGCATGCTCGCGGCGCAGATGGCGATCTCGCTCGAGAACGCCGACCTGGTCAGCAACCTCGAGCAGATGGTCGAGCGCCGCACGGCCGAGCTGCGCGAGGCGAACACGTCGCTCGTGGCGAGCAACCAGGAGCTCGACGCGTTCGCGCGGACGGTCGCGCACGACCTCAAGAACCCGCTCGGCACGATCACGGGCTACACGCGCTACCTCCTCGAGGACCTCGAGGGCATCGAGCCCGACGAGCTCGCCGAGGTGATCGGGCGGATCGAGCGGACCGGCGAGCACACGGTCCGGATCGTCAACGAGCTGCTGCTCCTCGCGAGCGTCCGCAAGGGCGACGTGGCGATGATCCCGGTCGACATGGGGCCGATCGTCCAGGGCGCCCTGAGCCGCCTCGACGGCATGATCCGCGAGTACAAGGCGGTCATCGAGGTACCGGAGCAGTGGCCCCCAGCCCTCGGGTACGGGTCGTGGATCGAGGAGATCTGGGCCAACTACATCAGCAACGCGATGAAGTACGGCGGCCGGCCGCCGCGCGTGCAGGTGGGCGCGGACCTGCTCGATGAGGAC
>CAZMML010000293.1:0-5417 GCA_964567335.1 uncultured Nannocystis sp.
GGCGCTGCGCCTGGCGGAGGCGCTGCTCGACCCGGACACCGAGGGGCGCGTGCTGCTGGTGACCGACGGGGCCGCGAGCGCGGCGGAGCGGACGGACCTGGTGGCGACGGCGGAGGCGCTGCAGCGCCGCGGGGTCGCGCTGCACACCCGCAGCGCGCTCGCGGCGGCCCGCGGCGACGTGCTCGTCGCGGGCCTGCACCTGCCGGCGGAGCTGCGGGTCGGCCAGACCTTCGACGTCGCGGTCGACCTGTGGGCGTCGGCGCCGCGCCGGCTGCGGCTGGCGATCGACAAGGACGGGGCGCCCAACCCGCTGACGCCGGGCGTGGACGTGGAGCTCCGCGGCGGGCCGCAGCAGGTGAAGGTGCCAGTGCGCGCGGGGGCGCCGGGGCCGATCGTGATCGCGGCGCGCCTCGAGGCGGGGGGGCTGCCGGCGAGCGACAACTACACCCAGGACAACGACGGCGCGGCGGCGGTCGGCGAGGTGCGCGGGCGGCCGCGGGTGCTGCTCGTCGGCGAGGGCGACGAGTCCGGCGCGCTGCCGCGGGCGCTGCGGGCGGACCACCTGCAGGTCGACGCGGTGACGGCGGGGGCGCTGCCAGGGGCGGCGGAGGGGCTGCTGCCCTACGATCTGGTGGTGCTCTCGGACGTGCCCTCGCGGCACGTGAGCGGGGCGCAGCAGCAGGCGATCGCGCGCTACGTGCAGGAGGGCGGCGGCTTCCTCATGGTCGGCGGGGAGAACGCCTTCGGGGTCGGCGGCTGGGGCGGGACGACGATCGAGGAGATCCTGCCGGTCCGCTTCGAGGGCGAGCGTCAGCGCGAGCAGCCGACGCTGGCGCTGGTGCTGGTGATCGACAAGTCGGGGTCGATGTCGAGCGAGGACCGCCTCGACCTGGTGAAGGAGGCGGCCCGCAGCACCGCGAGCACGCTCGACCCGACCGACGAGATCGGGGTGATCGCGTTCGACTCGCGGCCCTTCACGCTGGTCCGGCTGCAGCCGGCGTCGAACCGCCTGCGGATCTCGGGCGACATCCGCCGCCTCAGCGCGGGCGGCGGGACCAACGCGCTGCCGGCGCTGCGCGAGGCGTACATGCAGCTCGCGGGCAGCAAGGCGATCGTCAAGCACGTGATCCTGCTGTCGGACGGCCAGTCGCCCGAGAACGGGGTGGCGGCGCTGATCGGCGACATGCGCGACGCGGACATCACGGTCTCGGCGGTCGGGGTCGGCGCGGGGGCGGGCAAGGACTTCCTCGCCCGCGTGGCCGAGCGCGGCCGAGGCCGCTACTACTTCAGCCACGACGGCACGGACGTGCCGCGGATCTTCTCCCGCGAGACGCGCGAGGTGACGCGCAACGCGGTGGTGGAGCGCGACCTCTACCCGCGGGTGGCGAAGGGGGCGCAGCTCCTCCGCGGGATCGACTTCGACCGCGCGCCGGGGCTCGGCGGGATCGTGCCGCTCAAGCTCAAGTCGCTGGCGGAGCCGATCCTCCGCACGCACCTCGGCGATCCGCTGCTGGTCCGCGGCCGCCGCGGGCTCGGGCGCACGGCGGCCTTCGCGTCGGACGCGAAGCCGCGCTGGGCCCACCGCTGGATCGCGTGGGAGGGCTTCGCCAAGTTCTGGTCGCAGCTCGCGCGCGACGTGATGCGCCAGGGCGCGGGCTCGATCGGCGGGGCGACGCTGCGGGTCACGCCCGGCGCGGACGAGGGGAGCTTCCGGGTGGTGGTGGACACCGACGCCGCCGCGGGCTTCCTCAGCGACCTCACGGGCGAAGTGTCGGTGATCGATCCCTCGCTCCCGCCGGGCACGGAGGGGCACACGCTGAAGCTGCCGCTGCAGCTCACGGCGCCCGGGCGCTACGAGGCGACGGTGATCGGGGTGCGGGCGGGGCAGCGGCTGATCAAGGCGGAGCTGCGCGACGAGGGGCAGACGCCGCCGCGCCGCGCGGCGGAGGCGTCGGGGCAGGTCAGCGTGCCCTACCCGGCGGAGCTGGCCCCCGAGCCGCGCGGGGGGGACCGGGGGGGGCCCCCGCCGCTCGCGCCCGCGGGGCCCCACGCGGGCGCGCCCGACGAGCTGGTCACGCGACCAGGGGCGCCGCAGGGGACGCGGACGCGCCCGGTGTGGCCGGAGGTGCTGTGGGCGCTGGCGCTGCCGCTGCTGATCCTCGACTTGCTGCTGCGGCGGGTCGCGCTCGGGCGCCCGCGCCGCGGCGAGATCGGGTGAGCGGAGCGGCCCGCGGCCGCCGGGCCTCGAGGTAGATTGGCGCGGATGAACCACCTCGCGCCGTCCCTCCTCTTCTGTCTCGCCGCGTGCAGCTCCGTGATCATCCCGGAGACGACCGAGACGACGGGAGGCGCGACGACGGGCCTGGCGGGCTCCTCGGGCGGGCCAGGGACGACGTCGACGACGGCCGAGCCGACGACGACGTCGAGCTCGGGGACGGGGGGGAGCTCCGGGCAGGAGATCGACGCGGTCGACTACGCGGAGCCGGGCGAGGCGCCGGTCGGCAACGAGACCTTCACGCTCCCGGTCGGGGACCGCTCGCTCCTGGTGGAGCTGTGGTACCCCGCGGACATGTCTGAAAAGCCAGCAGCGGACAAGGGCGAGTCGATCCTCGAGTTCATCCCTGCGGGGCCCGACCGCGACGCCTTCTCGGGGCTGCTCGCGGCGCAGACGGAGGCGATCAAGGCGGGGGTGAGGACGCAGACGCGCTCGGCTCGGGGGGCGAAGGACGCGGGGGCGGCCTCGTACCCGCTGATCGTGATGTCGCACTGCCACAGCTGCGTCCGCTTCTCGACCTTCTCGGTGGCGGAGCACCTGGCGAGCCTGGGCTTCGTGGTGGCCGCGCCCGACCACGTCGGGAACACGCTCTTCGACGCGCTCGCGGGCCAGTCGGCGGAGGTCGGGGAGGAGTTCCTGGTGGTGCGCGTCGGCGACCTGTCGGCGCTGCTGGACGCGCTCTTGGGCCCGGGCGCGCCGGCGGTGCCCGAGTGGCTGCGCGGGCGGATCGACGCCGAGGCGGTCGGCGCGATAGGGCACAGCTTCGGCGCCGGGACGGCGGGCCGTCTGGCGCAGGACGACCCGCGGGTGAAGGCGGCGCTGCCGATCATGGCGCCGGTCGAGAACCCGCTCTTCCCGGGGACCAAGGTGGCGCAGATCGAGGAGCCGCTGCTCTTCGTGCTGGCCGAGGAGGACGGGAGCATCCAGAAGATCGGCAACAACCTGATCGAGTCGAACTTCCAGGCCAAGTCGCCGCCGACGTACCTGGTCGGGGTCGCGGACGCGGGCCACTGGGGGGTGACGGACATCTGCGGGATCACGCCCGAATTCGCGGCCGGATGCGGCCCGGGGAAGCGCATGAGCGACGGGACGGACTTCGTCTTCCGCGACCCGGCGCAGGTGCGCGCGATCGCGGCCGCGTACGCGGCCGCCTTCTTCGACCTCCACCTGCGCAATAACCCTGCCGGGCTCGAGTACTTGCAGACGGCGACCCCGGCGGACGTGGTGACCGTCGACGTCCGGCTCTAAGTCGGCGATCCTCTCCGGCATGGACTTCACGCGGCTGGCGGCGGCGCTCGCCGGCGAGACCACGGAGACCGGCGCCGGAAAGGCGCGCGAGGTGACGAGCTTCGTGGTGAAGCTCGCCGCGGCGGAGGTCGCGGTCCACCCGGACACGATCGACGGGGCGTGTGTGGGCGCGGTCTTCGTGGTGCGTCGCGCCGACGCGGCCGACCTGCCGCGGATCGTGCTGCGCCGCGAGGACCGGATCGATCGCGGCGGCAAGGCGCTGGGGATCAGCCGGGAGATCCAGGTCGGTGACCCGGACTTCGACGCGACGGTGTACATCGAGAGCGAGGCGCCGGAGGCGGTCGTGCGCCGGGCGCTCGCGCCCGCGGAGGCGCGGGGGGCGGCGCTCGCGCTGGTGCGCGGGCCCGCGGGGGCGGTCGAGATCGGCGAGGGCCGGGCGGTGCTCCGCCTTGGGGAGGAGGCGCTGGCGGGCGAGCCGGCGGCGATCCTCGCGGCGCTCGCCCCGCTGGCGACGCTCGGGGCCAGCTTCGCGGTGCCGGGCGAGCTGCCGGGGCGCGCCGAGCTGGTGGGTCGCCGCTCGGTGCGCCACATCTTCGTGATCGCGCTGGCCTGGCTGGCGCTGCTGGTGCCGGCGCTGATGCTCCGCCCGCCGGTCGTGCTGACCTGGGGGTCGACGCTGGCGGCGCTCGGGGTCGGGCTGCTCGTGTGGCTGCTGAGCGTGGTCGGGCTCGGGCTGCTGCTGCGCGGGGGCGCCGACTCGCTGCGCTGGCTCGGGATCAGCGCGGCGGTGTTCCTGCTGACCGCGCCGGCGGCGGGGCTCAAGCTGGCGCTGCTGGCGAACGCGCGCCTCGACGAGGGGGCGGCGTCGGCGTCGCGGCGGGCGGTGAAGCTGGTGGACGAGACGACGGCGCGGATCTTCCTCGAGGTCGAGGAGCTCGGCGGCGTGGCGGTCCCGAAGGCGATCGTGCGCGGGGCGCTGCCGGAGCGGCCGACCTCGCTGGTGCTCGTCACCCGGCCCGGCGCGTTCGGCTGGGAGTGGATCGAGGAGGTGCGGCCATGAGACGAGGGATCGCGGCGTGGGTGCTGGTGGCGGGGTGCGCCGGTGGCGTGTCCGTAGGGACAGGTTCACAGGAGACCACGGGCGGCGGGTCGGGGTCGAGCGGCTCAGGGAGCGAGGGATCGGGCGGCACGGCGGTTCCGACGACCTCGAGCGGAGGATCGTCGAGCACGAGCGAGGGGCCCGGCACGAGCGGCTCGTCGACGGGGACGAGCGCGGCCGACACGAGCTCGGGGAGCACGGGCGGTCCGGACCAGCCGGCGCTCGAGTCGTCGCTGATCACGGACACCAACCGGGCCTACGTCGAGATGATGGGCGGCTGGGGGCCCCACCTGCGCGGGCTGATGCGCGACGACCAGGACACCCTGTGGTTCGTGGTCGACGGCGGCGAGAGCGTGCTGAAGAACCAGCGCGTGCGCTACTTCCGCCGCGGCGCCGGCCAGATGGTGTGGTCGCAGATCGCCGAGCAGATGCACACCGACGGGGTGCAGCAGAACGCGGGGAGCGTGCTGCTGGGCGAGTTCATCTACACCTACGGGGTGAACACGACGCAGCACTTCCTCGAGGAGTGCTACTTCCAGACCACGAACCCCGACTACCGCGCCTGCAACGCGGTGCTGATCAGCGGCCAGGTGTACCAGACGCCGAACGCGGCGAACTACGTCGGCGCGGCGGTGCTCGTCGACGGCGCGCGGATCGTGTGGCTGACCGAGGTCGGCGTGAACGGCGGGCCGGGGCAGTTCATCTACATCTACAACTTCGGCGGCGGGTGGAACGGGCCGGTGGTCGGCGGGATCGGCGGGGGCGGCAACGACGTCGGCTACATCCACGCGATGG
>CAZMML010000294.1:0-5415 GCA_964567335.1 uncultured Nannocystis sp.
CGGCGCGCGTCGCGGCGCCGCCGCAGCGGTGCTCCGCGAGCGAGGGCGCGAGGGCGAGGCCGCGCGCGGCCGCGATCTCCGCGGGGGTCCTGGCGCCGGGGAGCCCGTTGCGCCCGAAGGAGAGGCGCGCGAGCTCGGCGAAGGGGAGGCCGCGATCGCCGGGGCTGGCGGAGAGCGGGCTGAAGAAGGCGCCGACGTCGCCGCGCGCGTGGGCCGGTACGGCGAGGTCCTGGACGACGTGGAGCAGCGCGCCGATCCCGATCAGCGCGAGCGCGAGGTGGTGCGAGCGCGCCAGCGGATCCGGCAGCGTCGAGGCGAGCTCGAGGTGGGTCCAGGTCTGCGGCGGGGCGAGCGGGTCCTCGGCGTCGCGCAGCCACGAGACGACCGAGGGGCCGTGTCCGGAGAATCCTGTCCCTGCGGCCAGGCTCGCGGTCGGGGCGCCGTTGTGCCGCACCTGGCGCGAGCGCAGGGCCCGCGGGCTCGTCTGCGGGTCGTCGAAGTCGGGCCGCAGCGGGTCGCGGCGGTCGACGAAGTGGTGGGTCGCCCGGGCCGAGGGGACCATCTCGGCGAGCACGCCGACCTGCAGCCACTGCACCGCCATCAGCTCCCACAGGTCGCCCTCGACGCAGAAGCGCTGGGTCGCCGGCGGGGCGCCGAGCCCGGGGCAGGCGCCGGGGCCGCCGAGCGCCTCGAGGCCGCCGTAGCGCAGCGCCGCCGCGAGCACGCGCCGCTCGGCCGGGCTGAGCCGGGCCGGATCGACGCGCAGGGGGGTGAAGAGGCCGCGCTGCAGCTCGCTCGCCGCCATCCAGCGCAGGTGCAGCGCGCTGCCGACGAGCGCCCGATCCAGCATGCCGAGGTGGGTCGCGCGGGCGTCCCACGCGGCCGCCCGGACCGGCGCGAGCGCGAGCGCGCCCGTGAGGAGGAGGGCCAGGCGGCGGGTCACGGCGTCCCCCCCTTCGGCAGGGCGCCCCGCGGCACCGGCGAGGGGCTCGGGCTGGGCTGGCTCTGGGGACCTGACTCGAGGACCTGGATCCGGTCGAGGCTGCGGGCCGCGAGCTTGGCGAGGATGATCGCGGTGTCGACGTCGGCGCACTGAAGATCGCCGCAGGTGAGCAGGACGCCGACCTTGGCCTCGCGATCGATGAAGGCGACGGCGTGCACGCCGCCCTCGCTGAGGATCCAGGTCTCGGGGGTGATGTCGCCGGTCGGCTTGGTCGCGCCGAAGGTCTCCTGGATCGTCGCCACGACCGGGGCCATGCCGCCGGGCGGCGCTCGCCACACGCGCAGCGCGAGGTCGTGGCGCTCGTCCTGGCCGACCGCCTGGAAGTGGACGCCGTGGTAGAAGTCAGTGCGCCGGAGATCGGTGAGATCTTTGACCTCGAAGGCCTCGCTGTAGCCCGTCCGCTGGCGGATCTCGTCGGCCGTCAGGAGCCCGCTGGCGTCGAGCAGCGCGGCCACCGCAGGCTTGGCGTCGGCGGCCGCGTGCTCCTCTGCGGCGCCCGCGCCGCCGAGGGCGCGGAAGAGGTCGAGGTTGGCGAGATCCGTCTCCCACCGCACGGCGCGCTGGATCGGCCGCGGCGCCGCGAGGTAAAGCAGGTGGTCGGCGTGGGAGTCGCTGTCCTGCCACTTGCGCAGCTCGACGCGGTTGTGCCGGACGGTGAAGTCAGCGCGGGGGCCGCCCGCGAGCACGCCGTCGGAGCGATAGCCGGCGTACCCGCGCTTGTACACGACCAGGTAGACCTCCACGAGACGGACGGTCGAGCCCCGCACCGCCAGCCGCGCCGCGGGGATCCTGTAGCGGCCGGTGGCGTCGGTCTCGGTGTTGGCTGTTTCCGCGCCGTAGGGCCCGATGAAGCCGTCGCCGCGGTCGTAGGACCAAACGGCGACGACGGTCGCGCCCGCCACGGGTTCGTTGGTGCTCGCGTCGACGACCTGCCCGTCGAAGGGGCCGAGCAAGGTCGAGTCCGTGACCTGATCGCGCGCCCCGACGAAGTTCGGGGCCCGGACCAGCGGCGAGCAGGCGGCGCCGACAAGGCAGAGCGCGAAAAGCCCCACCAGGGGGAGGCTGCGGCGGTTTGCGGGTACGGCGCTCAATTGACGGGCCTCGGCGCGGGCGGGTACCCTCGCCAGGACAAGGAGGATGAGCGCGGGTGATAGCCCACGCGGGCGAACCTGACAAGCTCTCGGTGGGCGTGTCATGACGGATTGGATCCCCTGTCCTGCCTGCGGCACCGAACACGGCCCCGAGGCGGTGAGCTGTGATGTCTGCGGCTTTCGTCTCGCAGGCGTCGACCAGGCGTCGCCGCTGAAGTGCGCCCGCTGCGGCTCCCGGCTCGGCGCTGGCTTCGAGTTCTGCCAGATCTGCGGGCTCCGCGTGCAGTCGCGGCTGCCTCGCCCGAGCACGCAGAGCATGAAGCTGATCCCCCGTCGCGTCCTCGAGGCGCCGGGGGAGGGGGCGCCCGAGCCCGCGGCGCCCCGCGCCGAGCCTTCTGCGCCGGCCCGCGCCGCGGAGCCCGCGCCGGCCCGCGCCGCGGAGCCTGCGGCGGCTCCGCCCGAGACGATCACTCCGGCCGCGCCGGCACAGGAGGCGACGGGGTCCTGGGGGCAGGCCCGCGTGGTCCCCGCCGGCACGTCCGAGGCGCCCGCGGCCGAGCCCTCACGCGAGCCGATCGGGCCGGGTGACACGGCGCGGATGGCGAAGGCGGCGATCGAGGCGCCGGAGGCGTCGCCGATGATCCGGGCCGCCGAGGCGGGCACGTCGTGGTCGGCGCCGATGGCGCGGCTGGCGGTGGAGTCGTCCCGCCGCTCGTCCGGGGCCGCGCCGCTGCGCCTGGTGCTGGTGCAGCGCGACGGATCCGAGGGCGACTCGATCCCGCTGCGCGGGCCGATCACCATCGGGCGCAAGCAGGGGGAGGTCCAATTCCCCCGCGACGCGTTCATCAGCCCGCTCCACGCGCGGGTGGAGGCGGCCCCAGGCGGGGGGATCCGACTCGTCGACCTCGGGGCCCGCAACGGGGTGTTCGTGCGGATCTCGCGGCCCGAGCCGGTGTTCCCGGGAGACTCGTTTCTCGTCGGGCACCACCTGCTACGGCTCGAGAACGTGCCGTCGACAGGCCGCGAGCAGGATATCGACGCAGACGGCGTTCGACTCTTCGGGACGCCGATCCAGCCGGCCTGGGCCCGTCTGACGCTGCTCGGGGTCGGCGGGGCCGAGGCCGAGGTCCACTGCCTGCGGGCGCCTCAGATCGTCTTCGGACGTGAGCTCGGCGACATCATCTTCCCGACGGACCCCTTCGTCAGCTGGCAGCACGCACAACTGGCGATGGAGCTGCGCGGGGACGCGATGACCGTGCTGCTTACCGACCTGAGATCCGCGAACGGGACCTACCTCCGGATCCGCGGCGATGTCATCCTTCAACCAGGCGACATGTTCCGGATCGGGGACCAGATCTTTCGCGTGAGGATGAACTGAGGTGGCGCAGGTCGAGCTCTTCGCCCGGACTGAGGTGGGTTGCGTCCGCAAGCGCAACGAGGACCACTTCGTCGTGCTCAACCTGCTGACCGGGGAGCGCGGGTTGCTGCCGCATCAACGCGTGCAGCACCTGTCGTCGCGTGGGACCCTGCTGGCGGTCTGCGACGGGATGGGCGGCGCGGCCGCCGGCGACGTCGCGTCGGGCATCGCGGTCGACACGCTCGCCGAGGTGATGCGCGCGCGCAGCCCCTTCGCCGACATCGAGGTCGCCCGCGACGCGATGCTGGCGGCGATCACCGCGGTCAACGACGAGATCCGTGCCGCGGCCGCGGCGGACCCAGCGCGCCACGGCATGGGCACGACCCTGACCGCGGCGCTGGCCTTCGGGCCCGAGCTCCTGCTCGGCCACGTCGGCGACTCGCGCGCCTATATCCGCCGCGGCCGGGCGCTGACGCAGGTGACGACCGATCACAGCGTGGTCGGCCAGCTGATCGCGGCGGGCCGCCTGCAGCCGAGCCAGGCGCGGGACTACGAGCACCGGAACGTGCTGCTGCAGGCGCTCGGGGTGCAGCCGCGGGTCGGCCCCGAATTCGCGGTGGTGCAGCTCCGGGCCGGCGACGTCTTGCTGCTCTGCAGCGACGGGCTGACCGGGCCGCTCGCCGACGACGAGGTGCTGGCGCTGATGCTCCGCTACGAGGACCCGATGCGCTGCTGCCGGGCGCTGACCGAGGCGGCCTGCGCGGCCGGCGGCCCCGACAACGTGACCGTGGCCGTCGCCCGCTTCTCCGGCGAGGGGCTCGAGCTGCCGCACGGGCGCGAGGAGGTCGCGGTGCGGCGGGTGCAGATGCCGGTGTGATGGACGCGGTGCTCGTCACCGGCGGGGCCGGCTTCATCGGCTCGCACACCGTCGCGGCGCTGCGAGCCGCGAGGCGCCGCGTGGTGGTGCTCGACGACTTCAGCGCGGGACGGATCGAGAACCTCGCGGCGTGGGCGAGCGACCCGGCGGTCGAGGTGGTCCGCGGCGACGTCCGCGCGCCGCTCGGCCCGGTCCTCGCCGGGCGCGGGCCCTTCGCGGCGGTGATCCACCTCGCGGCGCAGGTCTCGGTGGCGCGCTCGGTGGCGGCGCCGCTGGCGGACCTCGACATCAACCTGCGGGCGACCGCCTCGCTGGCGCTGTGGGCGGCAGAGGCGGGGGTCCGGCGCCTGGTCTTCGCGTCGTCGGCGGCGGTCTACGGGGATCCACGGGAGATCCCCATCTCAGAGGAGGCGCTCGCGGCCCCGATCTCACCCTACGGCGCGGGGAAGCGCGCCGCGGAGATCTACCTGGCGACGCTCGGGCCGCCCCGCGGGCTGGCGACGACCTGCTTGCGCCTCTTCAACGTCTACGGACCCCGCCAGGACCCCGCGAGCCCCTACGCGGGGGTGGTAGCGGCGTTCCTCGCGCGCGCGCTGGCAGGGCAGGGGCCGGTGATCGAGGGATCCGGGGCGCAGGCCCGCGACTTCGTGTACGTGGAGGACGTCGCGCGGGCGCTGGTGCTGGCGATCGAGCAAGGTCCTCCGGGACATGTTCTGTGCAACATCGGGGGCGGGGAGGAGGTGACGATCGCGGGGCTGGCGGAGGCGGCGTGCGCGGCGGCTCGGGACGTCGGGGCGAGGCCGGGACCGGTGACGCACGCGCCCGCACGTGTCGGCGACATCGAGCGATCGCTCGCGGCGACGGGGCTCGCGGCGCGCCTGCTCGGGTTCCGCGCGGCGGTCCCGCTGGCCGAGGGCCTGACGCGAACCGCCGCATGGATGGCAGGTCGCCCGCGCTAGCCCCATCGAGGTCGGGTCGATCGCGGCGTTGGGCTCTCAGGATGGGGCGGGTTGCGGGGCGGGGCGGGGGGGGGGGGGGGGGGGGCGGGTGGGGGGTAGTGAGTAGTGGCGGGGGTAGTGTAAGGGGG
>CAZMML010000295.1:0-5404 GCA_964567335.1 uncultured Nannocystis sp.
CCTCCGACACCGTGAGGTTGGGCTTCGCTGCGAGAAGGTCGGTTTCAGAGATGAAGTACAGCGTGTCCCCGATGAGGAACCTCCGCCAGTTGACCTCCCCAGCAAGACGCCCGAGGCAGGTCCACGTGTCCTCCTTCTTCGACCCCGTGCCCCGCGTGAACGCGTACCGCTTGACCACTGTCTCTGATGCGTTGCCCGTGTCCGCGTCACTCGAGGACGTCGCGCTCGCATCTCCCGTCCAGAGGCGCACGGTCCTCTTCGCCTCATCCCACCACTTGTAGTAGTACTGGTACGTCCAGGACGCCGGGCCCAAGTGACGAATGACGCAGTACACCGGATGGTCGCAACGCTTCTTGTTGATTGACGCGATGAGGCCCTCGTACCCGTGCCATCCTGTGAACCCCTTGTCCAACATCACCCTGATCTGGTACTCAGCGTTGTAGGCCTTGTCACCGTGGTAGCGCAACTGTGCCTGCAGAACTCCCACCGAGCCGTACTGGTCGGGTGTCCTGTCGTTGCTCACGTTGCTCTCTTGCGTCATCCCGCAGATGAGAGCTGCGCGCACGCCGAAGGACGCGTTCTTCTCATCGCAGATGCGCATGGCGAGTGCCAGGAGATCCTTCTGAGCCTTCGTCGCCCTCGACCCCTTGACACGGATGTCCGCGTTGTCCCCGAACCCGGGCGCTCGCGCCGCTTCGTCATGCGCTGCTTGACGCTGAGTCACACCTGCTGAACCCGACCCGGAGATAGGTTGCTTGCGCGCCTCGTTGGGCGACACGAACCCGATGCGCCGCTCGCGGATCTCGCGCACGAGGGAGTGAGCGAACTGGGCCCGGGTGACCTTGTCACGGTAGGCCTTGCGAGGCTTGGTGTAGCGACGCATGAGCGCGACCAAGTAATCCTCGAGCGTGATCGTTACGTTCCGCCCCTGTTTAGAGATCTTCACAAGTTCGTACTCGTACCCGTCGAGCGAGAGGCGCACAGTCGGAGAGGCCTGCGACAAGAAGGACGGTCCGCCCTGTGCGAACCCGCCTCCGCGCGTCGTGATCCCCTGACCGGCAAGCAATGCTCCTTCCGTGTCGAAGATCGTGATCGTGACCGTACTCGCGCCCTCCATCGTGCGCTCGATCTGAGCGTCCGTGACCAGGTTCTCTATGCGTGCGTCGAACTGCAATCCGTCGAGGAGCGCACGCTTGAGCCCGTCGTTGTCCCACCCCAGGTGCTCAATGTCCTTGAGCTGGCGAAGTTGCTCCGAGACAGGATCGACCAGGACCCGGTTCTGCGTGATCCCGACGAGGCGCCCCGGGACCTTCGTTGCGCGGACAGGACTCACGGGAGCTTGAGGATCGTGCCGACCTTGAGGCGCTTCGGGTCCCGGATCTTGTTGAGCGTCGCGATCTCCTTCCAGCGACGCGACGACCCGAGGTACTTAGCTGCGATCTTCTGCAACGTGTCTCCTGCCCGCACCTTGTAGCGCTTGACCTTCGACCCGGGCTTCTTGCGTGGACGAGGAGACCGGGAGACGCGCAGTTCGTCGTCCGACGGCACGGCAAGGAGTGTGAGCACCGCCACCTGGCGGACGCGCACCATCCCGACGCGCGACCTCAACGAGTCACCCCACTCGAGGTTCTCGATCACCCAGTACGCCGACTGATTGCGAGTGTTGTCCATCGGGAGGTATCCGAACACGCGCACCTTGGTCGGTGACTCGCCCGTGCGCGCCGGGATCGCCATGCGCTCGAGCTTGCGGATCTCAGCCTCGACTGACTGGTTCTCTGCGTACCCGTCAAGGACGACAGAGAAGGTGAGGCGGTACGGTTCGACGTTCTGCCAATCGACCAACGAGCGACGACGCGCACGCTGCACGACCTCCCACCCTCCGTACCCGGAAGTGATCCTCGGGTTCTCCTCCCCGAGGCGACACACGAGGAGTTGGTAGGGGTCCACGGACATCAGATGGACCCACCCAGGTTCGGGCTTGCCAAAGGTCGTGTAGGTCACGCTCTCGCCCTCGCGTCGCCCATCGCGCCTCCGACCGCTTCTGCGATCTGACGACGGTCAAGATAGACCTTGGTGATGATCGTCTGTTCGCGTTGCGCGAGTGAGGACAGGAACCCGTTTGCTTCCGGACGCGACGACAACGGGCGCACCTCAGCGCCTGCTGGCAACGTGACGATCTCAGGACCTGCGTCGCCCACGACCACCGACCCGCGATGCTGGATGACTCCGCCTGTGGCGAGATACGGCAGGTCCGGGGTGTTGAGCGTCACGGTGGGGATGTCGATGCTTCCTGCAGGACCGAGGTCGAGCGATCCCCCACCGATCTCGAGCTTGAAGTTGTTCCACTGGCGAATGATCCAGTTGATTGCAGAGCGGAAGGCGTTCACAACGCCATTGAACATCCCTTTGGCAGCATTCCAGATCTTGCCTGGCAAGCTCTTGACGAAGTTCACCACGTTGTTGAAGGCAGTGATGATCCAGCGAGAAGTGGCACTCGCCTTGTTGCGAAGCATGAAGAACGCGAAGGCAACTGCCCCGATGGGTCCAGTCAACATCATGACTATCGGAACGAGAGCAGGCCAGACCTTCGCTACGAGATCGCGGAACCACTTGACCTTGATATAGAGGTAGATGATCCCCGCAACCAAAGCGACCAGGGCTGCAACAAGAAGGACCACAGGATTCGCGTATAGGGCGGTGTTGAGCGCCCATTGTGCAACCGTCCAAGCAAGAAGAGCAACCCTGATGGCGATGATGACTGTCTTCAGAGCAAGGATAGTCACCAAGTAACGTCCGTTCCAGATGACTTGAAGCTTAGTCACCAGGAGGACACCGAGGGCAGCAACCTTCCACAAAATGAAAGCAATGACCAAGGTGAGGATCACAGTGCGGACAAGCTTCATGTGCTTGCGAAGGAAACCCATCTTGCCAGTTACTGCAGCAATGCTGGTTGCAACACTCGCAAGAACTGGCATGAAGACAGTTGCTATGACTACCTTCAACGAGTTGAGAGCGAGCTTGAAGTCGCGCTGCGCCTTCGCTGCTGCGAGTGCCTTCTTGCTCCCGTGCTTGTCAAGCGCACCTCCCATCTCAACGATCTTAGAGATGTTCTGACTGATCCCCTCGCGACCTTGCTGCAGGATCGAGAGGAGGCGGTACCCCTGGCGACCGAACAGTTGCTGAGCCAACGCTGCACGCTCCGCCGGGTTCTTGATCTTCTGGAAAGCATCGGCAGCTTGAAGGAGGACCTCGTAGGTGTTCCCCTTCCGGATCGCGTCCTGCGACACCCCGAGCTTCCGGAAGGTCTCCGTCGTCTTCTTGCCTCCGGTCGACGCGTCATAGATCGACTTGTTGAGGCGCAGGAAGGACACCGTGAGTTGCTTCGACTCGATCCCGCGGACCTTCGTCATCTGCACCCAGGCGCTCGCCTGTTGGGTGTCCATGCCGGTGACGCGAGTGAGGCCCGCGCTCGCCTTGGCGAGAGCGATCGTTTCATTGGCAGAGGAGCGCAGGAAGGACACTCCCGCGTAGATCGCAGCGCCGGCGGCAGCGTAGTTGAGGAGCGACGTGCGCGCTGTGCGCGCTTGACGACCTGCCTGCTCTGTCCTGTCACCAACCTGCTTGACTGCCTTCGCTGACTGCTGAGCATCTGACTGGAACTTGCGCGCGCCCTGGAGGCGAAGGATGATGTCCATGCGGTCGGTCGCCACTACGACAACATCCTACCCACGGCGTTCGCGATGGTGGTGGCAACGCCTTCCGTGCGTTGCCTGTCGATCTGGACTGCTGCCTTCAGGATCGCCTCATGCACGACGACAACCCCTGGGTCCTCTTCCTCAAGCATCCGATGCGCGTCGAGGCCCAGCACGGTTGCCAAAGCAGCGTTCCTGATCTCAGCAGCCCCTAGGATTCCCCCAGGAACTCCTTGTTGACTTCGTCTCCTGACTCGGACATCCACTCGTTGATCTCGTTGCAGACGCGGGAAACGGCCAGGTCGTTGTTGAAGAGGAGCGACACGCGCTCGCGCGCCGTGTTCGCCGTGAACCCGAGGACCTTGTCGACCACCTCGGTGGCGAAGGTTGCCGGAGTGTCCGACTCCGGATCGAGCGGCATCGTCTTCCCCGTCTCCGGATCCCTCAGGACGATCTCACTCGTCGCCAGGATAATCGTGTCCATCTGCGCGAGGAGCTCCTTGCGGTTCGACTTCGACTTCTCGACTCGCACAGCAACCTTCTTCGCGTCGTCCCACGAGATCGGACGCGCGACGAGCGCGAGCTCACCGCCGTACCCGGGCACCGGGAATACCTCAGTGCGCTCTGCAGCGATTGCCTCGCGTCGCTCGCGCAGGCGCGCAAGCGCGGACCCCTGGGCGCTCGAAGCAGCAGTCCCCTCTGCTGGCTCGAGTCCATCGAGGACGTCCTCCATGGTTGTCTCCTTCGGTCAGGGCGTGGTCAAGCGACCGTGCCCGATGGGCTGAACTCGAGCTCGATCATCGCAGCATCAGACGACTCGCTGTCGTGATCGGGCAACGTGACCTGCTTGAGCTTGCCGGTGTAGACGATGGGCGGCCCGAACGGGTTGCCATTGGTGTCCAGCGGCTGCTTCGAGATCGTCGCGGTACCCTTGCCCACCCGGTCGAGCAGGAAGGGCACCTTGAGGTGATCCCGCGACAGGTCGTAGAGACGCGACACGGTCACGTTGTTGACCGTCTTGTACCCGCCGAGCGACACGTGAGGTTGCATCCCTCCGGGCCGGAACTTCGTCTCTTCCGAGTCGACCTCACCACCGGTGAGCTTGTCGAACACGCCGAGGTCCGTTCCGTCAATCGAGACGGTCACGGAGTACTGATCTTCGCGACTCATGCGAGCGCCTCCGAGGTTGCTGTCTTCACGAGCTCGATGGACACGAGCTCCGCGAACGGGCTCATCCTCAGGAGGATGACCGCTCGCAGTTGCCCGTCCGCCAAGGTCTCCTCGGTGTTCACGGACGGACCCGTGTCGACCGCGAAGGCCTCTTCCGGCCGCTCGCCGTACAGCGACCCCGCGTCGAAGTACGGGACGAGCATGCCCTTGAGCTCTCCGTTGAACTGCGAGATCTTCCGCTTGCGTCCGTCGATCTGCGCGAACACGAAGTTCTCAGCGACGGCATCTGCCTTCGCCCGGATCGCCATCGCGAGGCGCGCGTTCGAGAGGGGCAGCCAGTTCTGGTCGTCGTCCGGGTCTGCGAGCGAGCGGTACCCGTAGGTCCTGAGGCCTCCGTAGACAACCTTCGACACGTTCACGCCCGCCGCGTTGAGCGTCTCCCGGTCACTGTCCGCGTAGGAGTGCGTGGGCTCGAGTGCGAACAGTGCCTCCGCTGCGACGCCGGCGGCCGGGACGTTGGGCGAGTTGCCCGCCGAATCGAG
>CAZMML010000296.1:0-2611 GCA_964567335.1 uncultured Nannocystis sp.
GATCGACGAGTCGTGCGTCGCTAGGGGCAGGTCACCGCGCGGACCCCCTCGCACGTGCCCTCGCAGTACTGATTCACGACCCCGCTCTCGAGGAAGTCGCGGAGCTGCTGCTGCGCCGCGGGCTCGCGGCGCGGGCACTCGTGGGGGTCCGTCGCCTTGGGCGGCGGCAGGTTCTCGTCCGGTGGGTCCGGGACGTCGGAGTACTTCCACTCCACCAGCGCCGAGCCCATGAAGCCCGGCTGCTTCTCCGCGACGCCGAAGATCGGCCGCGTCTGCGGCGCCACCGTCGAGGCCCCGAGCGCGCGCGCCTGGATGTGCGCGCCGAGCCCGGTCACCTGGGCGTCGCCGATGGCGACCTGCAGCAGCGCCTGCTTCGGGCCGACCTTGGGGTCCGGCTCCTTGCTCAGCGCCCACGCCCAGCCGGCCGTCTCGCCGGGGTCCCACAGGTTCTGGAAGGTCGCGATCAGCACCGTGATGTCGCGCGGGTCGGTGTAGTGCGTCTTCAGGATCGCCAGGAAGCTGTCGAAGTCGGCCGAGCGCGCCAGCAGGAGCACGTAGGGCGTCCCGCCGACGCCGAGCACGCCGCGCTCGATGTCGGGGCTGAGGGCGAGGTAGGCCCCGCCGAGGATCCCGCCCTGCGAGTTGCCGTAGTAGCTGCGCCGGGTCGGGTCGATCGGCGCGTAGATGGTGTTGTCGCCGGCGGTGAACTGGAGCGCCTTCTCCTGCAGGAGCGGTCCGGTCGCCAGCCGCATCGCGGCGATGAACTCGGTGAAGCCCTGCATCGAGCGCTCGGGCACGGTGACGAAGCCGCTCGGGTTGTCCGCGAGCGCCCCGGCGATCGCGCCGGTGTCCTCGGACTTCATCCCCGTCCAGTCCGAGGCGAGGATCACCCAGCCGTACTCGTCGGCCATGCGGCTCAGGTAGCCGTTGCGGGCCTCGCCCTTGCCGCCGAGCAGCCCGTGCCCGTACTGGACCACCCGACCGAAGGTCGGGGTCGGCTGGTCGATCAGCGAGCAGGGGATCCGCACCATCACCTCGACGATCTTCTCGCCGTTGCGGTAGGGCTGGCCGTCGACGTCGCGGGTCAGCAGCGCGCCTGGGTCGTCGGTCTCGGTGTAGAGCGGCACCGTCATCTCGAGCGTCACCGTGCGGCCGATCGACACCGCCGGGTCGGCGCAATCCTCGTCCTCGACCAGCGTCACCGTGTACGGGGGGCCCTCGGCGCCGAGCGCGTCCAGCACGTCGTCGCGCATGTAGAGCATGCGCCCGAGGCTGTTCTGGCGCGACACCGTCACGAAGTCCCAGGCGAGCTGCAGCTCCTCGCGGGCGAAGCCGGCGGCCGCGAGCGCCGGGAAGACCTCGAGGTTGTAGCGGACGCGCTGCCCCTCGACGCTCCCGTCGTCGGTCCCGACCTTGTCGCGCAGCGCCGCGAAGGCGGGCGAGGGCTCGACCGGCGCGCCGCCCTTGGTCTTCAGCCCGCGCACCCCGACCACGTGGCGCGCGCCGTGGCGCAGCGGCGTCGCCGGGTAGATCATCAGCAGGCGCGCCGACGGCGGCGCCGCCATGTCGAGCTCGACCCAGTGCGGCACCCGCTCGCCGGTGTCGACGTCGAGCAGCACGGTCTTCGCGTCCGCGGCCGCGTAGTCGGCGAGGTTCGCGTGCCCGATCGTCCCCTCGAGCGAGACGTCCGGGAAGTAGAAGAGCAGCGCCCCCAGCGTGCTAAAGCCGTCCTTTTCGTTGAGGTACTTCGGGTCGACGCCGATCCCGTTGACGTTCACGGGCAGCGCCTCCTCCGTCAGCGCGACCTGGTAGCCGGTCGGCGTGCTGGCCGGGCGCATATGGAAGAGCGATGGATAGGGCAAGATGCAGAGCGCGGGGTCGATCGGGTTGCAGGGCCCGAGCTCCCAGGGTCCGCCGGTGGTGGGATCGTCGACCGTCGTCGAGGCCTCCGTCACACCCGCGGTCGACGAGCCGGTCCCGCCGGAGGTCCCCGACGTGCTCGTGTCGTCGGTGCCGCTGCCGGTCGTCATCGCCGTCGGGGGCCTGCACCCGAGCGCCGCGGCGGCCGCCAGGATGGTGCATTGGAGCGCGAGATAGGGCCTCATCGGGGAGCTTTATAGCGCGTCGCGCTCCGCGACGGAACCGCGACACGCGCGCCTCTTCGCGGCCATACTGGTCCCAGAATGGGACGGCGGGCGGCGGGAGTGGGGACCTTCGGCGCGATCTTCATCGGCGGCGCGTGCGCCCAGGAGCACAACCCCGCGACGGACCCTGGTGCGACGACGGAGGTCGCCAGCGCGAGCTCCGGCTCGTCGGGGTCGGCGCAGACCGGGCCGGACCTGACGAGCACCGAGGCCACGCTCGGCACGACGACCCATGAGGGGTCGAGCGGCCCGCCGCCGAGCACCGGAGAGCCGTCGAGCGGCGAGCCGGGGACCAGCGGCTCCTCGACCGGAGATCCGACCGGCGGTCCGGGGTGCACCCCCGGCGAGCTCCTCTGCGCGGGCAAGGTCGCCCTCGAGTGCGACGGCGAGGGCCATCTGCAGCCGATGAAGCCCTGCGACGTGATGTGCGTCCCCGGCTTCGGCTGCGCCCTCTGCGTCCCCGGCAC
>CAZMML010000296.1:2621-5391 GCA_964567335.1 uncultured Nannocystis sp.
CGCGAGCTGCCGCGGCGAGACCTCGGTGATCTGCGGCCCCGGCGGTCAGACGGTCGAGGAGGTCCCCTGCGACCCTGTTCAGGGCCTGAGCTGCGACCCCGGCGCGGGGCGCTGCGTCGGCGCGTGCGCCACGGATGTCCTCACGGCCAGCTACATCGGCTGCGACTACTTCCCCACGGTCACGCCGAACGTCGTCTCCGAGGTGTTCGATTTCGCCGTCGCGGTCTCCAACACCTCCGGCGCCGCCGCGGAGGTGACGATCACCCGCGCCGGGGAGCTCGTCGCGGCGCTCACCGTCGCCCCGGGCGAGGTGGAGGTGGCGGCGCTCCCGTGGGTCGCGGCGCTCAAGGCCCCGCAGACCAGCGCGATCGTCCAGGGCGGCGCCTACCGCCTGCGCTCCGACCGTCCGGTGACCGTCTATCAGTACAGTCCGCTCCAGTACAAGGCGGGCGAGCAGTTCTCCTACTCGAACGACGCCAGCCTGCTCCTCCCGACCCACGTGTGGGGCGCGGCTACCCGCGTGATCGCGCGCAACACCTTCCAGGGGGCGCCGGGCGCCTTCGTCGTCGTCGCGCGCAAGGCGGACACGCTCGTCGAGGTCCACCCCTCCGCGACCGCCTCGCCGGTCCACCCCGGCGGCGGCGTCGGCCAGGACGGCGCGGGCGACCTGCTCCTCGGCGAGGGCGACGCGCTCGTCGTGATCTCGGCGGTCGGCGGCGGCGTCCCGGACGTCGCCGACCTCACCGGCACGCTCGTCCTCGCGTCCGCGCCGGTGCAGGTGATCGGCGCCCACGCGTGCACCAACGTCCCGCACGACAAGAAGGCCTGCGACCACCTCGAGGAGACGAGCCTGCCGCTCGACAAGCTCGCGGCCGAGTACCTCCTCTCGGCCCCGCTGGTGCGGCCGCCCAAGCTCCCGCCGCAGCGCAAGGCCCGGATCGTCCGGGTCGTCGCGGCCTACGACCTCACCGCCCTGGCCTACGATCCCCCGCAGCCGGGCGCTCCGACCGTGCTCCTCAAGGCAGGTGATTACGGCGAGCTCACCACCGCCGACGACCTGCGCCTCAGCGCGAGCGCGCCGGTGGCGGTCGCCGAGTACATGCTCGGCCAGAGCGCGGGCGGCGACGGCGGCGACCCGGCGATGACCATCGCGGTGCCGCCGCCGCTCTTCCGCGCGGCGTACGCCGTCCACGCGCCGCTCAGCTACGAGAGCAACTTCGTCAACCTCGTCGCGCCGGCCGGCGCGCAGATCGATCTCGACGGCAAGCCGGTCCCCCCCGGGGTCTGGACACCGATCGGCACCAGCGGCTACTCCGCGGCCCAGATCCTCCTCGACGCCAAGGGGGAGGGCGACCACCAGCTCGCGGGCGACCAGCCCTTCGGCGTCCAGGTCTACGGCTACGGCCAGTACACCAGCTACTGGTACCCCGGCGGCCTCGACCTCTGACGCCGGGGCGCCCAGGGGGCGCCAGCGCGGGGGCGCCGTCCTGGTCCGATTGGGTGCCGAGCGATCCCGAGACGTCGAGCGCCTGTCCCGCCGGAGCCGGGCCGCCACTGGCGCGCGGTCGAGCCGCGACCTGGCCGCGCTCGCCCCTCGTCCGCGGTGCCCAGGCGCGACCGTGCGGTCGATCGGCGTCGAGGGCCCGCGGGGTATAGTCGTCCGCATGTGGACGCCGCTCCTCCGTCATCTCGCGCTCGCCGCGGCCTTGCTGACCTCCGCGGCAGCGGCGCCGGGCTGCGCCCCGTACTCCGTGGTCCAGCGCTCCGGCCCGCCCTCGGCGCTCCAGGGGGCGAAGCAGGTGCTGGTGCGCTTCGACTGGTCCGAAGTGCAGGTCCTGGACAAGAGCGAGGCCGAGTACCTGGCCGAGAAGAGCGCCGAGGAGCGGGCAGACTTCGCGCAGATCAAGACCGAGACCGACGCGGCGATCCTCCGCGGGATGCAGGACCAGGCCCAGGTCTTCGCCCCGGCGGGCGCCGAGGTCGACCCGAACGCGACCCTGGTGGTCGTCCACTACGGCTACGTCCAGACCGGGATCTTCACCCCTGTGTTCAGCCTGCCCTCGAAGCTCGCGGTCCGCTTCGCGTGGAGCCGCGAGGGCAAGGTCACCGACGTGATCGAGACCAACGCGGCGATCGGCGCCAGCATGTCGACGCCCTCGGATCACCAGCGCATGGAGATGGCAGGCAAGCTCGTCGGCAAGGCCGCGGGTCGCTTCTTCGTGCGCGCGCAGTCGGACAAGTGAAGGGGCTCGGTGCGCGCTCGGTGCGCGAGTCGACGGCCCCGTGACGGCGCCCCCGATCCGCGCTAAGGCAGTGGCCATGCGCATTGATCCCCTCTTCTTCTCCACGCTCTTGTTCTCCACCTCGCTCTCGCTCGCCGCGTGCGGCGGCAAGGGCGAGGACACCAGCGACTCCGGCAGCAGCGGCTCCTCGAGCACCTCGACCGGCTCCTCGAGCACCGCGGGGACGAGCGGCAGCACGGACGCGACCGGCTCGGGCGGCATGAGCGAGGGGACGACCGGGGTCACGACGGGCGCGACCTCCACCACCTCACTCACCACGGGCTCGACCACGGACGGGACCACGGTCGCGACCACGGTCGCGACCACGGACGGGCCGCCGGACGGGTCCTGCCGTGAACAGGCGGACTGCGACCTCAACGGGGGCGAGATCTGCTTCGCGCCCGATGAGGCGAACTGCGGCGCTTGCCAGGTCCCGGACCTGCCCTGCATGGTCGACGACGACTGCGGCGCCGACGCGGTCTGCGTCC
>CAZMML010000297.1:0-5382 GCA_964567335.1 uncultured Nannocystis sp.
GCAGCATCAGCGCGGCGCGCACGCCCAGGGCCGCGGCCGCTGGGTCGAGCATGTCCTCGGCGACTGGATCGAAGATCTCCGGCTCATTGGGGCGTTCGAAGAGCCCCGCGAGCTTGCGCGTCGGCGCCGGCTCCTCCGCCGGCGCGCGGCGGACCAGGCGCTCGTCCTCCGCGACCCACAGCGACGTCCACGCGGCGCTCGCCACCTGCGCCGGCTCGGCCAGCGCCGCGAGGATCTCCTCGAGGTCGGCGGCGCCGGCCAGCGCCGCGCTGGCGACGTAGAGCGCGTTCGCCTCGTCCAGCGCCTGTTGGTGGATCCTCAGCGCCTGGCGCCCCGCCAGCGCCGCGGAGACCGCCCGCGCGAGGAGGTCATAGACCAGGCGCTCACGCGGGTTGGGGATGTGGACGATCGGCCACGAGAAGACCAGCGCACCGAGCCAGCCTGCCTCGGCGTCCCGCAGCGGCAGCACCACCAGCGCCTGCGTCCCGCGCCCCTCCGGCCCGCGCGACTCGACGTGGGGCCGGGGGTCCGCGGCGAGATCGTGGAGCACGAGCGGCCGCTCTGGCGACGCGAGCCAGCGCGCGAGCACCGGATGGTCTGCGAGTTCGAAGCGGCGTCCGAGCAGTGGGTCCTCCGCCGGGCACACGCCCGCCTGCCACACGCTCGCCAGCTCGGCCGAGACCGGTGACTCGCCGCCGAAGAGGGTATAGAGTCGGATCACGCCGGGCCCGTAGGCCGCCAGAACCGACGCCGCGGCGCGGAGAACCGCGTCGTCGGTGTCCGCCCCGGCGAGGCCGAGGTGGACGCGGGCGAGGGCGAGGGCGACTTCTTCCGCGCGCGGATCGGTGCTCGTCATCCGTCGTCTCGACCTGACGATGAGCCCTTCCCACCGCGCTGACAAGCGGTTTTTCGGTGGCGCAGGGGCCGCCCACGCGCTATAGCGCCGGCCCATGCCTGAGTGGATGATCTACGGCGCGAGCGGATACACCGGCGAGCTGATCGCCCGCCAGGCCGTGCGCGAGGGTCTCCGCCCGCTCCTCGCGGGTCGCGACCGCGAGAAGATCGCCCGCCTCGCCGCCGCGCTCGAGCTGCCCTCGCGGAGCTTCGCCCTCGACGACGAGGCCGCCGCCGACGCCGCGCTCGCCGGGGTCGCGCTCGTGATCCACGCCGCCGGCCCCTTCTCGAGGACCTCCGCCCCCATGGTCGCCGCCTGCCTCCGCGCGCGCGCCCACTATCTCGACATCACCGGCGAGATCTCGGTCTTCGAGGCCTGCCGGCGGCGCGACGCGGCCGCGCGCGAGCGCGGGATCGTGATCTTGCCCGGCGTCGGCTTCGACGTCGTCCCCTCCGACTGCCTCGCCCGCGCGCTCGCGGACGCCCTCCCGGGCGCGACCCACCTCGAGCTGGCGATCCGGTCGATCGGACAGCCGAGCCGCGGCACGGCGAAGACGATCGTCGAGGGCCTCGGACGCGGCTCCTGCGTCCGTCGCGGCGGCCGCTACGAGCCGCGCGCCTACGGCGACCCGACCCGACGCGTCACCTTCGACGGCCGCGAGCGCGAGGTCGTCGCCGTCCCCTGGGGCGACCTCGCGACGGCCCACGTCTCGACCGCGATCCCCGACATCACCACCTACTGGGCGCTGCCGCGGCGGCTGGCCCGGACGCTGCCCGCGCTGCGCCTGCTCGGCCCGCTCTTCCGGCGCAAGGCCGTCGTCCGGCTGCTCCAGCGGCTGATCGATCACCGCTCTCCCGGTCCCGACGAGGCGGCGCGAAAGACCATGTCCTCCGAGATCTGGGGCCGCGTCGAGACCGACGACGGCCGCGCGATCGAGGGCCGCGTCCGCACCCCCGAGGGCTACACCTTCACCGTCACCGCCGCCCTCGCCTGCGTCCGCGGCGTCCTCTCCGGCGCAGTCGCGCCCGGCTATCACACCCCCGCCACCGCCTTCGTCGCCGGCTTCGTCGCCGGCCTCGAGGGCGCCTCGCTGCAGGTGCCCGCGTGAGCGTCGGCGACGACCTCGCCCGCGACGGCTACGCGATCCTCCCTGACTTCGCCGGCCCGGCCCGGCGCGCCGCCCTGATCGCGCGCGCCGAGGAGCTCGCCGAGGAGCTCGCCCCCGAGTGCCCCGGCTCCGTCTTTTCCACCGACGAGCAGACGCGCACCAGCGACGACTGGTTCCTCGGCTCCGGCGGCCGCGTCCGCTGCTTCTTCGAGCCTGAGGCGACGCCGGGCGGCGCGCGTGCGATCAACAAGATCGGCCACGCCCTCCACGACCTCGACCCGCTCTACGCCGAGGCCTCCTACGACCCACGCCTCGCGCCCATCGCCCGCGCCTGCGGGCTGGCCGAGCCGCTCGCCCTGCAGAGCATGATCATCTTCAAGGAGCCCGGCGTCGGCGGCGAGGTCGGCGTCCACCAGGACGCCTGCTTCCTCTTCACCGATCCCCCGAGCGTGCTCGGCTTCTGGCTCGCCCTCGAGGACGCCACCCTGGACAACGGCTGCCTGCACGTCGCCCCCGGCGGTCACCGCGGCCCGCTCCGGCGCCGCTTCCGCCGCGCCGCCGCTGCCGGCACCGAGTTCCTCGACCTCGATCCCACGCCCTTCCCCGCGCCCGCCGACCTGCGCGCGCTGCCCGTGCCGGCCGGGACCCTCGTCCTCCTGCACGGCCTCCTCCCCCACTGGAGCGGCCCCAACCGCTCCCCGCGCCGCCGCCTCGCCTACGCCCTCCACTGCATCGACGCCGCCGCCACCTACCCCGCCGACAACTGGCTGCGGCGAGACCCTCTCGGCCCCCCTCGCCCGCTCGCGGCCGGCCCGCCCTGAGCCTGCTCCCAGGGGCACGGTGACTGAATCATCGGTTGAATCACCGGTTGAATCACCGATTCAATCACCGATTCAATCACCGATTCAATCACAATTCCCCGGTTTCGCCGGAAACCCTGCTAGGATCGTCCGATGAGCCGCCGAAGAAAGCCTCGGCCCTCCGCCGAAGAGGCGACGAGCGCGCTCCTGAAGGCCGTCGAAGGCGCCCCCGACGGCCTCACTCGCGCGGAGGCGCAGCGACGCGCGGGGCTGACGGGCGTGAGCGCCACGACCGTGCGTCGCTGGCTGAGCGACCTCATCGATCGGGGCCTCCTCCGTGCGTCCGGTGAGACGAAGTCCCGCCGTTACCTGCCCGAGGCCGCCGCACCTGCCACGTCGGCCCCGCCCCCTCCCGTCTCGAGCGAGGGAGAGGCCCTTCGACGACAGGTCCATCGGCCGATCGGCGAGCGGCAGCCGACCTCCTACCGGCGCGCCTTCCTCGACGCCTATCGTCCCAACGAGACCTATTACCTGCCCGCGTCGACGCGTCGGCACCTCATGGAATTGGGTCAGACCGCGACGGGCCCCCAACCCGGTGGGACCTACGCGCGGCAGATCCTCCAGCGGCTCCTGATCGATCTGTCGTGGAACTCGAGCCGTCTCGAGGGGAACACCTACTCCTTGCTCGACACGGAGCGGCTGCTCGTCGAGGGCACGGCCGCCCCGGGCAAGGATCTGCTCGAGAAGCAGATGATCTTGAACCACAAGGCGGCGATCGAGTGGATCGTCGACGAGGTCGGCGCCACGCCGCCGCCGCGCATCAGCTCACGCCTGCTGCGCAACCTCCACGCGCTGCTGATGGAGAACCTCCTCGGCGATCCGGCGGACGAGGGGCGCGTGCGCAGCCGGCCGGTCCAGATCCGCAGCTCGACCTTCGTCCCGCTGGCGCTCCCGCAGCAGATCGAGGAGTGCCTGACGCAGGTCGCGCTCGTCGCCGACGCGGTCCGCGATCCCTTCGAGCAGGGGCTCTTCCTGCTCGTGCAACTGCCTTACCTTCAGCCCTTCGTCGACGGCAACAAGCGCACCGCCCGACTGGCGGCCAACCTGCCGCTCGTGCGCGACAACCTGCGGCCGCTGACCTTCGTCGACGTGCCGGAGTCCGACTTCATCGACGCGGTCCTCGCCGTGTACGAGCTGAGCCGGATCGAGCTCCTCCGCGACGTCTTCGTGTGGGCCTACGAACGCTCGTGCGCCCGCTACTCGGCCGTCCAGCAGAGCCTCGGCGAGCCCGATCCCTTCCGCCTCGCCCACCGCGCGCTCCTCAAGGAGACCGTCGCGGCGCTCGTCCGCGCGGGGCAGGGCGCGGGCGACGTCGAGGGAGCCGTCGAGCCCTTCGCGGCCCGCCTCCCGCCGGGCGATCGACCCCGCTTCGTCGCCGTCGTCGAGGCCGAGCTCCGCGGCCTGCACGAGGGCAACTTCGGGCGCTACCGCCTGCTGCCCTCCGAGTTCGAGGCCTGGACCCTGCGCACGCGCTCGTGACCCGGCTCCGAGGCTCTTCGGGCCCCGCGTGCCTGCCGATCGATATCTACCGGGAGCAGGAGCGGTCGGGATCGCCCAGCCGCCCAGAGCTCCCCACGCGCCTGCGGGCTGCCCCCCCCGTGCGTGCGGCCACGGGCGCCGACGCTCGCGGGCGCTCCGCGGGCGCGCGCTCGCCTTGACCGCGCGCCCGCGCTCGTGGCATCGCGATCTCGTGATGCAGTGGACCCCCCGCCCCCTGTTCTGGACCTGCGCCCTGCTCCTGGCCTGTCGTTCGCCCGGAGGAGGCGGCGGCAGCGACAGCGACGCCAGCGGCGGCAGCGGCACCAGCACCAGCACCAGCACCAGCACCACCGGCACCACCGAGGCCGCCAGCGAGACCGGCGCGAGCAGCAGCGGCGGCGACCCGACCACCGGCGGCCCCGTCGAGGACCCGAACCGGATCATCCACTACTTCGGCGCCGTCCCCCTGCTCCCCTTCGAGGACAACGTCGCTCGCTGCGCCTCGTGGCGCCTGGACAACGACAAGCCGGTCTACGTGCAGGCGGTCGGCCTCTACAACGAGGGCTCCTTCCACCACTCCAACTGGATCGTCGTCCCCGAGGACGAGTACGACGGGCCCGACGGCTTCTGGAACTGCGCCGACCGGGGCTTCGAGGAGATCGGCGCCACCATGAAGGGCACCGTCCTCTTCGCCCAGTCGACCCAGAGCTACACCGAGGAGCAGCGCCTCGCCGCCGGCGCGGTGATCAAGATCCCGCCGCGACACAAGGTCGTCGGCCTGCTCCACACCCTCAACGCCTCCCCGCGCGAGTCGGAGTCGGGCCTGTGGATGGCGCTCGACCTGATCCTCCCCGCCGACGTCAAGGGCGTCGTCACCCCGCTGTCGATGCAGTACAAGGGGGCGCTCGAGATCCCCGGCCTGCAGGAGTCGCGCTTCACCGGCGTCTGCGACCTCAGCGTGCCTTACAGCGTGCTCACCTTCGAGCCGCTCGCGCTGCGCCTCCACTACATCCTGCCGCACTACCACTACCTCGGGAACT
>CAZMML010000298.1:0-5381 GCA_964567335.1 uncultured Nannocystis sp.
GACGCGTGCGACTCATGAATCTTGGTCTTTCGGAGCTTACCCATGGACCTTATCGCCTCTCCGTCCCACAAGATCCTCGCCGCCGGCGCGCTCAGCCTCACCCTCACCGGCGGCGCCTGCATCGGCGGCAATTTCGAGGAGGGCGACTGGGGCTGCCCGGAGGCGGGCTGCTACCAGGACGAGGTCTACCAGGACACCTGGTACAACGACACGCACTACACGGACACCGAGTACTACAACGACACCTCGTACAACCCGACCTGCTCGCCGGAGGGCTGCTACTACCCGACCACCGATCCGGTAACCACCGATCCGATCACGACCGACACGGTCACCACGATCGCCACCACCGAGACCACGGACACCACCGGCTTCACGACCGGCACCGGCTCCACCGGCTCCACTGGCACCGGCTCCACTGGCACCGGCTCCACCGGCTCCACCGGCTCCACCGGCTCCACCGGCTCCGGCTCGAGCGGCTCGAGCACCGGCGGCGTCGACGTCAACTTCCCGCCGCCTGGCGTGTTCGGCGACGACGTCCAGGAGCTCGACCTCGTCGGCGTGTGGAGCCTCCAGTGGGCCCCGGACAACACCACCTGGGACAGCGTCCTCACCATCGACGGCAGCGGCAACTGGACCTGGCGCGAGACCAGCGCCGACTGCACCTCCGACACCCTCGCCACCGGCTTCCTCTGGGTCGAGCCAGGCCAGCTGGTCATGCACGTCGACACCTGGGAGCGCCAGCTCCCGTGGGACACCATGGCGATCGCCGGCCAGGAGTTCCCGGCGCCCTTCCGGCTCCGCACGACCTACGCCCTCCTCGGCCCCAACCTCGCGCTCGCCGGCACCGATCGCCTCACCGAGGTCGCCCCCTACGAGGGGCGCGCCTACCTGCAGACCGCCCCCGTCGGCATGTTCATCGCCGGCCAGTGGAACAGCGAGGCGGAGCTCCTCGCCGCCTTCGACGGCGCTCCGGACGCCGTCGTGATCGTCCGCGACCGCTTCATGCCGACCCTCGACGTCGAGCCCGGCGTCGACCCGGAGAGCACCGGCATCGTCGTCCACGATCAGGTCTACTGGGGCCTCGATCCGCCGGTCGCCAGCCCGACGATCTTCGAGAACGGCAACTGGACCTGCCTGAACGGCTGCCCGCAGCCCGCGGGCGCGACCCTCATCAACGGCGGCAACCTCTACGCCTACGGCCCCTACGCCGCCTACCAGCGCATGATGACCTTCGCCAGCGGCCGCTCCTTCAAGCGCGACGTCGACACCGACTGCCCCTGAGCCGCGGCTCAGAAGCCGATCTTCCGCATCACGAAGCGGGGCAGCCAGCGGATCACCAGCATCACCCAGCGCCAGATCGAGGGCGTGTAGAGCTCCGGCGTCCCGCGGTCGATCGCCCGCACGATCGCCCGCGCGACCGGCTCCGGCTCGCCGGCGAAGGGCGGCGGGCGCAGCCCCGTCGTCATCCCCGTCCTCACGAAGCCCGGCTTGACGCACACCGTCCGCAGCCCCTGGGCGCGGAACTTGTGGTCAAGCCCCTCGAGGTAGCGCGAGAGCCCCGCCTTCGCCGCCCCGTAGAGGATCACCGGCTTCCGCCCGCGCTCGCCCGCGACCGACGAGAGCACGCAGAGCGTCCCGCCCCCGCGCGCCAGCAGCCGCTTGCGCGCGTGCTCGCAGAAGATCACCGTCCCCGTGAAGTCCGCCGCCAGCACCCGCTCCGCCAGCGCCGCGTCCGCCTCCATCGCCTCCTGCGTGGCGAAGAGCCCCGCCGTCACCACCACCGCGTCGAGCTGGCCGAGCGCCGCCTCGGCCGCGTCCAGCGCCCCCGCGAAGCCTGCGCTCTCGGCCAGGTCGCAGGGGGCCGACCCGACCGCCGCGTGCTGCGGGTGACGCGCCTGCAGGTCCGCCGCGCTGCGCAGCAGCTCCGCCGCGTCGCGCCCGAGCAGGAAGAGCTGGTCGCCGCGCTCTGCCAGCAGCCGCGCCAGCGCGCGGCCGATCCCTTTCGTCGCCCCGAGAAGCGCCACTCGCATCGGCCGCGAGCCTACCTCCGCGCGGACGACCTTGCCAGCCGCGCCGACCCGCGCTAGCTCGGACCTGTGAAGATCGCCCTCTGCGCCGACGAGCCCTACCCCGTCCACGCGACCCTCCTGCGCCTCCTCCGCGCCCGTGGTCACGAACCTGTCCTCTTCGGCGCCTTCGCCACCGGCGGCGAGGTCGCCTGGGCCGACGCCGCCGAGGAGGCCGCCGCCGCCGTCGCCGAGGGTCGCTGCGATCAAGGGCTCGTCCTCTGCTGGACCGGCTCCGGGATCTCGATGGCCGCCAACAAGGTCGCCGGCGCGCGCGCCGCCCTCTGCACCGACGCCGCCACCGCCGCTGGCGCGCGCGTGTGGAACCACGCCAACGTCCTCTGCCTCTCGCACCGCCTCCTCACCGACGACCTCGCCCAGGAGATCCTCGCCGCGTGGCTCGACACCGATCCAGGCGATCGCGGCGCCGCCGGCGTCGCTCGCCTCGCCGCGCTCGACGCTCGGCGTCGTCGCTGACTCAGCGTCGAGCCAGCGGCACCCGGAGCGACCCCGTCGACACGACCTCGATGTGGAGCGGCACCCCGCCCCCGCTTGCGGGGTGCCAGAACGACAGCGCCCGCGGATCCGCCGCGTCGCGCGGCGCCTCGACCTCCGCCCCGCTCTCCGACGCGAAGGGCACCCCGATCGCCTCCGGCAGGGGCGCGTCGCCGAGGCGCAGCGCGCTCGCCACGATCACCTCGAGCTCGACCGACTCCGGGATCCGGTCCCACCACGACGCGACCTTCAGCCCGCGCAGCGTCACCGACCCATGCCCCGGCAGGTGCAGCGCCCACGCCTCGCCGCCGATCGTCTTCCCGATGACCACCCGCGGCGCCTTCGACAGCTCGAACACCTGCACCTCTGCGACCTCCCCCGCGCCTGGCCGCGGGGTCTCCTGCCCCTCGTAGGGGAAGCTCGTGGGCAGCACCAACCAACGCGGCTCCGCGTCCGGGTTGCGGAGCGACACGTCGAAGCTGTGCTCGATCCGAGGCGGCTTCCCGAAGAACATCGAGCCCGCCTTCGCCGACACGATCGGCCCCATCCTCGACGCCTCCTTCTCCGGCGCCTCCTTCTCCGGCGCCGCCGCGCAGCTCGCCGCCGCGAGTGTCAGACAGAGCACCTGCGCGCTTCCTCCTCGCATGGGTCGATCCTCTCCGATCAGGCGCGGCTGCAGGGCCTGGGACCTGCTACCGGGCGCTCCGATGGAGCATGACGCAGACGACCCACCCCCGTGGGGGTCGCGCTCGTCCGGGTCTTCAGGACGCACCATCGAACCATCCTAGCCCAGCCTCCCGCGCCCGACGATCCGCTTCAGGGTGGGTCGCCGAAGACCCGCACCGACTGCGCCGAGCGGATCCGCCGCTCCGGGTCGATCCGGTCGCGCAGCGCCGTGAACGCCGGCACCCGCGGGTCCATCGCCGCGTAGTGGGCCTGGCGCGTGAACGCGTCCTTGGTGAGGTAGATCCGTCCGCCCTCCGCGATCACCAGCTCGTTGAGCGCGTCGACCAGCGCCTGCGTCCCCGCGCGGACCGGGATGTCGACCGCGATCGAGATCCCCGGGCGGAGGAAGCTCAGCGTCCCCCGCCCCTCGGCCCCTGCGTCCTTGATCACGCACAGGAACGACGCACCCCCGCGGCTCGTCAGCAGATCGAGGAAGCGCCGCGCCGACCCCTGGCAGTCCCCGTCGGGCAGCACGCACTGGTACTGCGTGAACCCGCGGCGGCCGTAGATCCGGTTCCAGTGCAGGATCGCGTCGAGCGGGTAGAAGAACTCGTCCGGGTGGCGCAGCCCAACCTTCTTCCGCTGCCAGTGGCGCCAGTAGTAGAGCGCGTTGAAGGTCCGGCAGAACGCGGGCCCGATCACCCAACTCGGCAGCATGAAGGGCACCGCCAGCCTGCGCGTCACCGGCAGCGGCCGCCCGCCCGTCTCGGCCGGCGTCGCCCAGCGACCGCGGTCGAGGATCCCGCGGCCCATCCGCTTCCCGCGCGACACGCAGTCGATCCAGCCGACCGTGAAGGGCCACGTCTTGCCCGCCTCCTTGAGCCCCGCGATGAACTGGTCGATGTCGTCGATCCGCTCCGACTCCCCGAAGATCCACGGCGACGGGATCGCCTGCGTCTGGCACTCCACCTCGAGGATGTGACCGGTCAGCCCCATCCCGCCGACCGTCCCCCAGAACAGCTCCGGCTCGCGCGCGGGCGAGCACTCCACCACCTCGCCCGAGGGCACCCGGATCCGCAGGCTCTGCACCTGTTGCGAGCCGAAGCACCCGTGGCTGTGGTGCCCCTTCCCGTGCACGTCCGACGCCACCATCCCGCCCAGCGTCACGAACTGCGTCCCTGGCGTCGAGCCGATGAACCACCCGCGGCGGAGGAAGAGCCGGTTGAACTCCCACAGCGAGAACCCCGCCTCCGCGCGGAGCACACCAGTACGGGGATCCCACGCCAGGATCCGATCTGCCAGCCGCGTCCCGACCACCTCGCGGCGCGAGGGCGGAGGCAGCGACGAGTCCCCGTACGAGCGTCCCAACCCGCGCGCAAGCACCGCCCCCTTCGTCGCCCGCGCAAGGTCCTCCGCCAGCACCTCCTGGCCCGGCACCGGCAGGTTCCCCCACCCGGCCACCGTCGACTCACCGCGCGCGCGCACGCCCCGAAGTGTAGCCGCGGTCCCCCTCCCCAAAAAGCACACGTCTCCTGTTAATTTCGCCCACCAACCGCGCACCTCGCCCAAGGAGCCCGGGAGCCCCGCAGTCTTCCCGCAAACCGAGAGCCCGGGGCCGGCGAGCCGCTCATGCCGGCGCGAGCCGGGCCTGCGGGCGGGAGCCCGACGCAGGAGGGCTCCTCGGTGAAGTCCAAGCGCCAGACCATCCCCGCCCGCACGCGAGGCTCGCGCCGGCACTCAGCCCGCACCCGCACACGAGCCCGAGCCCGCACACGCAGCGCCACGCCCGCACGAGCCACGGACGCCGCAAGGCCGCGAAAATTGCGCCAAGGACCTCCCCTTCGCTACCCTCGCTGGATGTCCCAGGCCCGAGTCGTCGTCGTCAGCGGCACCAGCCGCCTCGAGAGCCGCGTCCTCGCCCTCGCTGGCCTCGCCGCCGAGACACTTGAGGCCGCGGGAGCTCAGCTCGAGGTCGTCCGGCTCCACGAGCTCGCCCTCCCTGTCATGGTCCACGGAGATCCTGTCCAGGACGACCTCCTCGCCGTCCAGTCGATCCGGAGGAGCGCCGCCTGGGCCGACGGCTTCGTCCTGATCACCCCCGAGTATCACGGCAGCATGAGCGCGATGATCAAGCTCTGCATCGAAAACATG
>CAZMML010000299.1:0-5379 GCA_964567335.1 uncultured Nannocystis sp.
TGCGGCTCAGCGGTTGAGCGCCACCACGGTGACGAAGAAGACGGCGAGGACCTCGAGGGCCATGAGGCCGGCGTAGACGACGCCGAGGACGACGCGAGCGGCGCCGTCGACGAGGCCGCCGGACGCGCGGACGAAGAGGAAGAGCGAGATCAGGGCGATTGCGAGGTGGAGCGCGCCGAGCACGAGCACGGCCCGCTCGCCCGCGCGGACCGAGGGGCCGGTCACCGCGACGCCGACGAAGGAGGCGCCGAGCAGGATCAGCAGCGTCACCGCGGCGCGGACAAAGAGGAGGGCCAGCGCGCGCACGAGGGCTCCACTGTCGCGCAGAAGCCCCAGCGGCGCAAGCGCGGGGGCGCCCGGTCTTCCCGCGGGGGCCTGCTCGGAATACCGTGGGGAGGGCCCCTCGTTCCTCGGGCCAGGCGGCTTTGTATGGCGAAGAAGAGCAAGGTGCGGCGGGGGCTGCTGATCGGCGCGCAGATGATCCTCGGGCTCGGTCTCGGGCTCGGGATCGCGGAGTACGCGTTCGGGTCGCGGGCGGAGTGGGCCTTCCCCCACGTGAACTTCTACGTCCCCGACGCCGAGCTCGGGGTCCGCCTCGAGCCCGGGGCGACGATGCAATTCAAGCTGCGCGGCAACCCGCGGACGACGATCCACGTCAACAGCCGCGGCTTCCGCGGCGCCGACTGGCCGGCCCCGGCCGAGGGCGAGGTGATCGTCGTCGGCGACTCGCAGGTGTTCGGCCTCGGGGTCGATGACGACGCGACCTTCTCGGCCCGGCTCGCCAGCAAGCGCGGGGTCACGGTCCTCAACGCGGGGGTGCCGACCTACGGGCCCGACGAATACCTCGCCACCGCCCGCGAGCTGCTCGCGGAGCGCAAGGCCCGGACGGTGGTCGTCGCGCTCAACTTCGTCAACGACCCCTTCGAGATCGATCGCCCGAACCGCGAGCGCCACGCGGTGTGGGACGGCTGGGCGGTGCGCAGCGAGACGGCGCCTGCCACGGTGTCGGAGTTCCCGGGGCGGCGCTGGCTCTTCTCGCGCAGCCACGCGGTCTACGCGCTGCGCCGCTGGCTCCACGCGCGCGGCTCGGCGAGCGCGCCGGAGGCGGCGGAGCTCGGGGACCCGCTCGACCTCGGCACGCCCTCGGAGGGCGGTCTGCACGACCTGGTGCTGGCGAGTCAGAAGGCCCACGCCGACGTCGCCCGCGTCGAGCAGACGGAGGCCGAGGCGCTCGCCTCGGCGAAGACCCGCCTGGCGGGGATCGACAAGGAGATCCGCGAGCGGCGCGACAAGCTCGACACGCTGGTCGTACGCGCGAGCGAGGGCGAGTTCGACTACTTCGAGCGGCAGATCGCGCGGGGCCAGCCCGGCGACATCGTCGACGACGGCGGCTCCGAGGCGAGCCGCTCGGTGCAGCTCACGGCGGCGATGATCCGCGGCGCGGCGCGCGAGCGCGACAAGTACCTGCAGGAGCTGCTCAAGGAGCAGGCCAAGAAGGGCAAGGGCGAGGCGGCCACGCTGGTCAAGGAGGAGGGGGCGCTGATCGCCGAGCGCCGCCTGCTGCGCGAGCGCGTCGCCGCGGGCGCGGTCTCGATCGAGCGCCCGCCCTCGTTCTTCCGCGGCTACCTGCAGCGCTTCAAGGCGCTCTGCGACGAGCACGGCGCCGAGCTGGTGGTGGTGGCGCTGCCGATCGACGTGCAGGTCGACCGCGGCGAGTGGGCCAAGTACGGGGTCGCCGACGGGCCCGACATGAGTGAGTCGCGGGTGCTGATCGACGACCTCGTCGCCGACGCGCGCGGGCTCGGGCTGCGGGCGCTCGACGCGACCGAGGCGCTCCGCGGCGCGGAGCCGGGGGCCTTCCTCGACCACGACATCCACATGACCGCCAAGGGTCACGCTGCGCTGGCGGACGCGCTCGCCGCGGCGCTGGACGCCGCGGTGGAGGCGCCGCTCCGGGCCCCGAACCCCGGGCTGCCGGAGGGCCGCTCCTTCGCCCCGGGCGCGGGCGAGTGGGCGATCGAGGACGAGGTCCTCGTCAAGGGGTCGACGGCGGCCGGTTGCACGACGCAGATCCGCCGCGAGTGGCTGCGCGTGCAGTGCCGCCGGCAGAAGGTCCGGGACGGCTTCGTCTCGGTCGAGGTGCGCGAGGGCGCGACGCCCGCGACGATGGCGATGCGCACCCCCGACGCGCTCAGCCTCGTCACGCCGATGACGATCGGCGCGCCGATCACGGCCCGCTTCACGTGGAAGGCCGCGACCCGTGACCTCGAGATCCGCTGGCCCGCCGGGGAGGACGGCAAGCCGCGCTTCGTCGGCACCTTCGTCGATGTGCCCGCGGGGCCGCAGGCGCAGGCGCCGCTGCCGCCGGTGGCGGCGACGGCGAAGGCGGTCGAGGGCCTCTGCGTCTGCCACCGCGAGCGCACCTCCGAGACCTTCTGCACCGACCCGGGCACCGGCGACTACGACTCGGAGCCGACCGGCTGCCAGGACGCGTGCGGCTTCCTGTGGGGCGATCCGCGCCTCGCCGAGCCCTGCGAGCGCGCCTTCCCCGGTGACTGCGATCGTCGCCTCGCGTGCGTCCAGAACGACCCGCTCTCGGCGCCAACATGTCCTGATGGTCATGTCCATGCATTCGCAAGCAACGGGTGCTTCGCCCTCTGCGACGAAAAGCGCCCTTGCGCGAGCGGCGCGTGCACGCCCTGGCAGGGGGCGAGCGTTTGCGTCGGGTGAGAGATCCCGCGCGGGTCGGCGCGGCGGGCGCCGCGCCGCAGGCCCCGCGGGGACCCTGTACTCCGGCGGGCGAGGCGATTGTAGGTGCTGGTCCGACGAGGCGCTCTTATGATTTGCCGTATCGGTGTCCGCGATCCCCCTCCTCAGCGCGATCTTGATCGCCGTCGGCGGGGCCCTGCTCGCGCTCGCGGCGGCCTCGGCGCGGCGGATCGCGGCGGAGGTCGGCCACGAGCGTAAGTCCTGGCAGGTGCTGCGGGCGCTCATGTGGATCTTCGTGCTCGGCTACGCCGCCGCGCTCGCGCTCGTGCTCGCGGGCCAGCTCGTGTGGTTCGTGGAGCTGATCGGGGCGGTCTTCCTCGGCGGCGGTGCCTTCGTGTTCTTGGTCGTGCGGGTCGGCCGGCGCAGCCTGGCGGCGCAGCGCGAAGCGAGCACCTCGCGCCGCTACGTCGAGCGCCTCCTCGACGGCCTCCGCGACGCGCTCCTGCTGGTCGATGAGGCCGGGAAGGTCCTCGCGTTCAACAAGCCCTTCCTCGAGCTGACCGGGTGCACCGCCGACGAGCTGCGGGGGCGCAGGAGCCTCGAGGTCCTCCCGCACACCGCGGTCATCGCGACCCAGGGGGAGGGGGGACGTCCCCGCGAGCAGGACCTCGTCCGCCGCGGCGGCGCGACGATCCCCGTCGCCGTCCAGTACCGGACCATCGAGGCGCCGGACGGGCGCTCGAACCTCCTGATGTGCGTCGTCAAGGACCGCCGCGACGAGCTCCAGCGCGAGCACCAGCTCGAGCAGGCGGTCGCCGCCGCCGAGGTGTCGCTGCAGGGTCGCCTCCGGCTCGCCGAGCGCGTGCGCGAGGAGCTCGGCGGGCCGCTCCAGGCGCTCCGCGGCGTGACGGAGGAGCTCCGCGACGAGGTGCCGAGCGGCGAGGAGCTGCAGCGGCTGCATCGCCTGGAGGACGTCGAGGTGGCGCTCGACCGCGCGATCGACGACCTCAGCAACCACGCGACCGAGGCCCAGGCGCGCCAGGTCGACGCGATCGAGCCGCGCGGACTGCTGGCGGCGGCGGGCGCGGCGCTCGAGCGCGCGGAGCCGCGGATCCGGGTGCGCACGCGGGTCGCCGAGGCCCTGCCCCTGCGTTGCCTCGGCCGCAGCGGGGCGCTCGGCGAGGTGTTGTCCCTGCTCGGGCAGTACCTCCTGAGCTGCGGTCGGCCGGAGGCGATCGAGCTCGCCGCCGAGCCGGTCCCCGGCGACCTGGATCACGTCCTCTTCCGCCTCTCAGCGCAGGCGGAGGCGGGGGACCCTGCGCGCTCACAGGCCGGGGCCCGGGTGGTCGGAGCCAGCCTCGCGCTCGCGTCGGCGCGTCTGCTCGTCCACGCGGCGGGCGGTCGCCTGTGGTTCGTCGGCGACGAGGCGCAGCCGAGCGAGATCTGCTTCACGGCGGTCCTTCCGGCGCTCGCGGCCGCGGACGACGCGAAGAGCCCGACGCCGGGGGGCCCGCTGGTGGCCGCGGTGCAGCAGGTCCGGCCGCAGTCGCGCGCGCGCCGGGGCGCCGCGCTGGTGGTCGACGACAGCGCGCAGACGCGGATGTTCCTCGAGCGCCTGCTGATCAGCGCGGGCTACCAGGTCGCGGCCGCGGGCACCGCGGCGGAGTGCCTCGAGCTCGCCGCGACGCGCCCCTTCGACGTCGTGCTGCTCGACATGCTGCTCCCCGACGGCACCGGGATCGAGGTGCTCACGGCCCTGCGCAAGCGCTACCCGCAGGGCGACGCGACGATCATCATGATCTCCTCGCTCGAGGAGCCGGCGAGCGTCGCGGCGTGCTTCGAGCTCGGCGCCGACGACTACCTCGTCAAGCCGGTGAGCCCGGTGATCCTCCGGGCCCGCCTGAGCAACGCGTCGGAGAAGAAGCTCCTCCACGACCGCAGCCAGATCCAGCTCGCGCGCCTCGACGAGCTGCTCCGCGTGATCCTCCCGGCGCCGATCGCCCGCGAGCTGCAGGCGACCAACACCGTCACCCCGCGGCGGCACGAGGACGTTGCGGTGATGTTCGCCGACGTCGTCGGGTTCACCGCGTTCTGCGAGGCGCACCCGCCGGAGGACGTGCTGATCCAGCTCCAGCGCCTCGTCGCGGCCTTCGAGCGGCTCTGCGAGCGCCACGGCGTGCTCAAGATCAAGACGATCGGCGACTCGCTGATGGCGAGCGCCGGCCTCCTCCAGGGCGACCCACAGGCGGTCGCGCGCTGCGTCGACCTCGGCCACGACCTCCTCGCCGAGGTCCGCGCGCACCCGGCCGGGTGGGGCCTGCGGGTCGGGATCCACATCGGCCGGGTGGTCAGCGGGATCGTCGGCTCGCGGCAGTTCCTCTACGACATCTGGGGGGACACGGTGAACACCGCGCAGCGGATCGAGGCGGGCGGCGAGGTCGGCCGCGTCAACGTCAGCGCCGCCGCCCGCGCCGCGCTCCCGCCCGCCTACGCGACCCGGCGCCACGCCTCGATCGAGGCGAAGGGGAAGGGGTCGCTCGAGATCTTCACCGTCGACCCGCGGGCGGCCGGGCCTCAGGGGCGCCAGGCCGCGTAGGCGAGCTCGCCGAGCATCAGGGCGGCGGAGAGCAGGAGCACGTAGGCGATCCAGCGGCGCAGCGCCGCGGGGTC
>CAZMML010000300.1:0-5366 GCA_964567335.1 uncultured Nannocystis sp.
GGAAGCCGCGCTCGAAGTGCCCGTCGGCGCTCGCCGAGGTGCCGAGGGCGAGCGCGAGGGTCGTGAGGAGCTGCGGCGAGACGAGCGCCTTGCTCTCCTCGATCCAGGCGATCAACGCCTCGTTCTCCGACCTGTGCCGACCCTCGCGAAGCGTCGCGTAGGTGCCGGCGACGAGGTCCTCCGGCGAGAAGTTGCCCCACCGCCTGGCCGCCTCGTGTTGACAGCGAGCGAACGCCGTCGTCGCCACGCCCGCGCCCTCCGCTCCCGTGAGCGGCTGCGCGGCGTAGATCACGTCGAGCGTCTCAAGCTCCGCCATCCGGCAGCTCTCGGCCTTCATGAACACCCCGACCAGCTTCTCGGCGCCCATGAGGACCTTCGGGTTCGCCGCGTTGTTGCGGAGCACCGCGAGGTCTCCCTCCGAGGAGCGCTGCCAACCGCCGACGCCGGCGATCGCACGATCGAGTGCGGTGAGGTACCAGTAGGCTCCGCCCGCCGCGCCCAACAGGAGAACGACCCCACCCAGGAGTTTCAACCGTCGCATCCCGCGAGTATCGCTCGATCTCCTCGCACAAGGGCGCTCGCGCGGCCTCGCGCGGCCTCGCGCGGCCCCAGGACCGCTCATACCATTGTCGCGTGCCTACGATGGGCGCCGCCGCCTCCCCCGAATCCCGTCCGGGCGACGCCTGGCCGACTTGACGCGCGCCCGGGGAAGAGACGCCCCCTCGCCCCACAGCAGCGAGCTACGCCGGTCGACGAACCACACCTGGGTGCGCCGGACCTCGATCAAACCCGCACAGAGGGAATCGAAGTCTTCGATCCCGCGGCCCGACCGGCGCGTGGAGGTCATCGACACATCACGTCCGCACTGGGCATGCAGCCCCTTAGCCACCCTCCATGCGCTTTCGGAGGCTGAGCGGGCGCATATCGGTCCACACCTCCTTGATGTACTCCAGGCACTCGGCCTTCACGCCCGACTTGCCCGCATCACGCCAGCCCACTGGGTTCTCGCGGTCCTCGGGCCAGATCGAGTACTGCTCCTCGTGGTTGACGACCACCTTGTAGATCGTGCGGTCCTCGTCGTCGTCTCGGGTCATCGCACCAGTATAGACGAGCGCCGGGCCCGGATCGCGTCGCTCGCTCTCGCCCCCCCGACCTGCCCGCGCACCCGGCTGGGCCGCGCCCAGACCCCGCGCTCGAACCGATCTGCCGGTCACGCGCGCGAGGCCAGCGCCCGGCGCAGCGACGCCGCCATCGCCGACAGCGCCGGTCGCCCGCGGTGCACCCCGCCGCACACGTTGATGAAGCCGTGGAACATCCCGCCGTGACACACGTACTCGACCGCCACCCCGGCCGCCTCGAGCTTGCGCGCGTAGGCCTCGCCCTCGTCGCGCAGCGGGTCGAAGCCGGCCGTGATCACCGCCGCGGGCGGCGCGCCGCGCAGGTCCTCGGTGAAGAAGGGCGAGGCCCGCGGGTCCCGCCGCTGCTCCACGGGGATGTAGTACCCGAGGAACCAGTCCATCATCGCCCGGTCGAGGATCAGCCCGCGCCCCATCGACACGATCGAGGGCATCGACATCGTCATGTCCGTGCAGGGGTAGATCAGGAGCTGGAACGCCGGCCGCGCCGGCTCTCCGCGGGTCAGCAGCGACACCACCGCCGACAGGTTCCCGCCCGCGCTGTCGCCCCCGATCGCCACCCGCTGCGGGTCGATCCCGAGCTCCTCCGCGCGCCCGCACACCGCGCGGAAGGCCGCCAGCGCGTCCTCCACCGCCGCCGGGAAGCGGTGCTCGGGGGCCAGGCGGTAGTCGACCGCGATCACCACGCAGCCGGCCTCGTCGGCCAGCACCCGGCACACCGCGTCATGCGACTCGAGGCTCCCGACCACGAAGCCGCCGCCGTGGAGGTACACCAGCGCGGGCGCCGGGCGCCCCGCCCCCGCCGGCCGGTAGATCCGCACGGGGATCGGGCCTCCGGGCCCCTCCAACCGGTCGTCCAGGACCTGCGCCATCGCGCCTGCGCTCGGGGGCAACAGGTACGTGTCGACATCCATCGCCCGCCGCGCCTCCGCGACGGACAGCTCGTGCATCGGGCGGCGACGGGCCCGCCGGCTCATCGCGAGCATGTGCTGCACCTGCGGGTCGAGCTGATACCCGTCGCGCACGATCGGTCGCCTGCCGGCGAGCATGAGCTGCAGGCGATCGGGCAGGCGGAGGAGCGCGCGGGCCACGAAGGCCTGCGCGCGTTGGCCGGGGGTGAGCTCCACGGTCAAACTCTACCTCAACCCGCGCGCGCACGGGTCGCCGCTGGCCGAGCCGGCCGCTTCGCCGGCCCTGACTTCTTCTTCGGCGGGGCCTCGCGCGCCCCTGCCAACCCACGCAAAACCCACGCGTCGAGCGCCGCGTCGCTGGCGAAGCCCGGCGACGCCACGTACACGAAGCTCCGCATCGGCCGCCCGGTGAAGTCCATCGGGCGCGCGTGCGGCTGGCGGAGCGCCTCGTCGGCGCCGGCCTCGCCGACCCGAACCACCAGCTCCGCGCCGATCACGCCGCAGCACATGTTGCCGCCGACCATCAGCGCGATCCCGCCGAACATCTTTCGCTCGTCGACCGGATCCTTCGGCCGCGCCCGCAGCAGCGCCGAGCGCAGTCGATCCGCGACCCCTTCATCGTAGGCCATCGCTCTCCTCCTGGACAGGCTCGTCCTACCACCGCCTCCGCTCCGCTGTCCACCGCCGCGGCGTGGCCCGCCCGGGCCGCGCGTGCCAAGCTCGGGCCCATGGAAAGGCCGCGGCTCCACGGCACCCCGCTCTCGCACTTCACCCGCAAGATCCGGATCCTCCTCGACGAGCTCGGCGAGGCCCACGACATGGTCTGGGTCTCCAGCGTCCTCGCGGCCACCCCGGGCGCCTTCGCCGACAACCCGATGATGCGCGTGCCGACCCTCGTCTGCGGCGGGGACACGGTCATCGAGTCCGACCACATCGCCCGCTACCTCGTCGCCCGCTGCGACCCCGCCGATCGGCTCGGCGTCCGCAGCGAGCGCGTGCTCGACATGAACCGCCTCGCCGTCGCAAACGGCGTCATGGCCCACGAGGTCACCCTCCTGCTCGCCCGGCGCAGCGGCCTCGCCGACCCGAGCGCCGTGCCCTACTTCGCCAAGCTCGACCAGGCGCTCCGCCGCGGGCTCGAGTGGCTCGACGCCCGCGGAGACGCGGACGACGACGCCTTCCGCTACCCGGACGTCGCCGAGATCTGCATGTGGCAGCACCTCCTGCACTACGAGACCCTCCGTGAGCCCGCCCGCTACCCTCGGCTCGCCGCCCGCTGCGAGCGCCACGCCGCCCGCCCCGCGGTCGCCCGCAGCGCCCCGGCCGCCGCCCTCGCCCAGGCGCGCGCCGAGGGCTGGCAACCCGCGTGACGGCTACCCGAGGCGCGCCCCGACCCGCACGCGCGCGCCGAGCTCGACGCCTGTCCCCTGGAGCATGTCCCGAGGCGCCGCGATCACCACCGTCGAGCCGAAGGTGAAGAGCCCGAGCGGGTCGCCCTTCGCCAGCGCCCGGTCCCACGCGAAGGGCAGCCGCCGGGCCCACGCCGCGCGCGGCAGCCCCTCGAGCTCGATCCCCCCGATCAGGCTCGCACCGACCAGCACCAGCCAGAACACCGCCCCGTCGGGCCGCACGCAGCGGAGCGACGCCCGCTCGTTGCGCTCGTAGATCCGCGGGATCGCCTGCAGCGCGTCCGCGTTCTGCGGGAAGGCGCGGCCCGCGATCCAGCGCACCTCGGCCACGCGCGCGTCGCAGGGCATGTGCAGCCGGTGGTACCCGTCGGGCGTCAGGAAGATCGTCACGTAGCGGCCGCCCGCCAGCGCCGCCGCCTCCGCCTCGCTCGCCCCGAGCACCCGCGCGAGCGAGAGCGGCGCCCCCTTCACCTGCACGATCGTCGGCCCCGCGATCGCGTCGGCCCCGACGATCACCCCGTCCGCCGGGCTCGTGAAGCCCGCCTCCCACGTGCGCGCCCCGGGCCGCAGCGCGCGGAGGAAGAACGCCTCGACGCTGTCCCAGGGGCCCTCTTCAAACTCGCCGAGGTCGATCTGACCGCGCCGCACCCACGCCCGGATCGCCGCCTGCACCGCCCAGCGCGGCCGCCTCGCCCGCCCGAGCGCCCGCGCCGCCGCCCCGAGCGCCGCGTGCGGCAGCCAGCGGTAGAGCGCGAAGAAGGCGCGGGTCCGGTGCGGTCTCATGCGCGGGTGACCAGGTTGATCCGCTTGAGCAGCCACGGTGACACCACCACGCCCGCGCCCCGCGCCCGCCAGATCCACTCGTGCACCAGCCGCGACGGCCCGGGCGCGCGGTAGACCGCCTCGCGGTCGCCGACCAGCGCCAGCGGCACCACCACCAGGTCCGCCGCGCCCGTCGCGGCCGCCGCCCCCGGCTCCCAGCGCCCGTGGACCAGCTCCGCCTGCAGGCCCGCCGCGCGCAGCACCTCCGCCGCGCGCGCCAGGTGCTCCGCGTCGGCGTCGAGGATCGTCACCTGCGCCTGGGGACAGACCCGCGCCAGCGCCAGCGCCGTGCGCGGGAAGAGCCCGCCGCCGACCACCAGCACCCGCCGCGGCGGCGCCGCGAGCAGCGGCACCAGCCGCGCGAGCGCCGCCGCGTGCCGCGCGACCAGCCACTCCTGCAACCAGCGCGAGCGGAGCGCCGCCCGCTCGAGCGACACCAGCGCCCCGGCGGCCCACCCGCGCAGCACCGGCGGCGCCGGGCTCCCGACCGCGCCGGGCGGGCGGCGCCGCGGCAGCTCCGTCCAGTGCGCCCCCGGGTCCGCGTGGTGCTCCGCGTGGTACCCGTCGTTGAACCACAGCAGGTTGTACGCGCGCCCGTAGTAGCTGATCCCCCCGGTCGCCCCGCCGAGGTGCTCGCCGCGGCCCTGCAGCTGGCAGAGCGCCAGCCCGGCGAGGTAGCCGGCGAGCCATGTCCCGAGGAACACCTGCAGATCGCGCAGCGCCAGCAGCAGCGCGAGGTTCGCCACCAGCCCCACCTCGAGCGCCCCCCAGGCGCCGAGGCGGATCCGGCCGCAGGGCGCCCCGCGGTGGTGCGCCAGGTGCCGCGCGCGCCAGATCGTCTGCGGCACCCCGGTCAGCGCGCTGAGGTAGAGCGAGAAGCACCGCGCCAGCGCCCGCGGGCGCAGCAGCGGCGCGTGCAGGTGCAGGTGGGCGACCGTGTTCGAGGTCCACCACACCACCGCCGCCACCGCCCCTGCTCCGAGCGCCATGCCCCATGGACCCTGGCCCGCGAGCCAGGGAACCACGAGCGCCTGGACCCCCCCGAGCAGCAGCGCCGCCGTCACCGGCAGCGCGTCGCGCGGGCCGCG